>RECR01000058.1 GCA_007693955.1 Gloeocapsa sp. DLM2.Bin57 | reverse complement strand
TGATTAGCTTCTTGATGAGTTTTATTTTGTTGTTGTAACTCTTTAGTTTGTTTAGTTTGAGAGTCTAGTTTAGCTTGCAGTTGCTGATTAGCTTCTTGATGAGTTTTATTTTGTTGTTGTAACTCAGAGACTATTTGAGATTGAGATTCTAATTTAAAGTTAAGAGACTTAATTGCTGCATCTTTTGACTGCAAACTTTCTTTTAGTTGTGCAATTAAGTTAACTTGTTCTGTAGTTTGTTGTTTAAGGTTATCATAAATTTCTTGACTGATACCAGAATCAGCTGTTGGGGTGGTGTCAGTTTCAGCAGTAACCTGATTTACCGAATCTTGTACCAATTTCTCTAACACCACGATTTTAGATAAACCCGCCTTAGTTGCCATTTCCTCAAGCAACTTGTTGACTGCAGGATTTAAGACAATAGTGCTTTTATTTGTAGATTGATTAGTAGAGGTTGTTGGTTTTCTGATTCGTTTCGACATTAAGATATTTCTCCTGATGGGTTATTGTCGATCAGTCTATTTTATTATGACTTAGATATTACCTGAGTCTATTTGTTGCATTTTGTGATTATTCTTAATTTTTCTCAATTTAACAGCAGTTGCAGATAATGCTCTTAACTAGCACATTTTAAAATCCTTACTAAGTAAGAGATAAGGGAGTGTGGGGAGAGGGGGAGTAGGGAGCAGGGAGCAGGGGAGAGGGGGAGTATAATATATAGGAATAATAAAACCTAACCCCTAACACCCTACACCCTACACCCTACACCTAAGTTAAACATCTGATATTTTGACATCTGCTTTATTAACCAACCAAGTATCATATTTTTGGGGGCTAATTTTTTCGGCTAAAACTATAGTATATTGTTCACCCTTTTCCTCAAAAGACAGTAAATAATATATTTGCTTTTTCTCAACTCGATAAGAAATTATTCCCTCACCATCTTCTGTAGTAAATTCTGTTCCCGAAGGGTTAGAAACTTCTAGTTTGGTTTTGAGACTCCATCGTTTCTTAAATTCTTCCTGCATCTTCGGGGGGACTTTTTCATGAATAAACAATAAAGCATCTTCTTGATTAGTTTTACTTTTTTTGTAAGACCCTGGTAAGTTTTCTAGATATAAGGGTGAATTATCTCCAGTAACTGATGTTTCTGTTCCTGTACGCCATTTTTGTGTAAAAATTGTCATAATCGTCTGATCCTCAAGCTCTGATTCAATATTACTTTGTAACCATTGGAGAGCAAATTTTTGGATACTTTGTTTAGTAGTGTTAGTATAGGAAGTATAGGAGATAAAGGCTTCTTTTAAGAAGCTTGATTCTGGAATGCTAGAATTAGCCATAGCTTGTTTTTCCTTGGATAAATATTCAGTTGTTCAAATGCCCAAACTGCTAATCACTTTTTGTGTCAACATTATTTGAAGTGTTTGAAGTAGCGTTGATAGCAGTAAGTTTCCCTAACTGAGGAGAAAGATATTGATGTCTTAGCTCTATGATTATATAATTTATCACCTAAGAAAAAAGTATCTTTCAATACATGAACCTTTAAGTAGTTATTGAGATAGACAAATGTTTACAATTGGAGAACCTGTACCCTGGTTTATATGTGCTTCTTCAGCAAGTCAACAGTTTAATTTTCAGACGATCGCTGGTAGATACGTTGTACTGTGTTTTTTTGGTTCAAGTAGCGTTACTAAAAATGCTCAAGTAATTAACTACCTCACCCGAGATTTACGAGATTTTTTTGATGATGACAATATCTGTTTTTTTGGTGTCACCATCGACTATCGAGATTTACAAGAGGGTAAAGTCAGTCAAATCTCACCAGGAATCCGCTATTTTTGGGACTTTGAGGCTAAGGTTAGTTTACTTTATGGAGCGATTCGCTCTCAAGAGGATTTATCACAACATCAGATTAGTTATAACTCCTTTACCCTGATTTTAGATCCTGCTTTACGAGTTATGCACTATATTCCCATAGATGATGCTGACAAACACAATCAAGCCTTGAGAGAAATTTTAACCCAATTACCCCCGATTAATAATCATGCTGGTGTTTCTCTCCATGCTCCTGTTTTAATTGTACCCCGTGTTTTTGAACTCGATTTTTGTCGTCAACTAATCGCCATGTATGAGCAGAATGGAGGTAAGGAATCAGGATTTATGCGGGACAAAGATGGTAAAACCGTTGGGGTGGTTGATTATAGTTTCAAGCGTCGTCAAGACTATTATCTGGAACATGATCCTAACGCACAAGCAGTTTGTCGTAGTGTTCGGACTAAAATTATCAACAGATTACTACCAGAGATTGCTAAAGCTTTTAACTTCAATGTCACCAGGATGGAACGCTATGTCATTGCTTGTTATGATGGTAAAGTTGGTGGGTTTTTCCGTCCTCATCGTGACAATACAACTAAAGCTACGGCGTATCGTCGGTTTGCCTGTACCATCAATCTTAACGCTGAAGAATACGAGGGAGGTAATCTCCGCTTTCCTGAGTTTGGAGACAAAATTTATCGCGCACCAACGGGAGGGGCTGTGGTTTTTTCTTGTTCTCTTCTTCATGAAGCTACTCCTGTTACCCAAGGAATACGTTACGCTTTTTTACCCTTTTTATATGATGAAGAAGCTGCTAAAGTTAGAGAACAAAATGCTCATTTTCTTAGTAATGAGTTAATCGATAAAAGACAATAAAGTAGAGTTCGGGGTTAGGTAGAACGGTGGAACGGTTTTAGGTATTAGGTTTTATTATTCCTATATATCATACTCCCTCTCTCCCCGTCTCCTCCCTTCTCCCCACACTTCCCCTCTCTTCCCTCTTACAAGAGTGCCTTTAATGTTTAGCTAGTTTATAGGCTGAGATTAATAAAATTATGCCTAAAATCCAATAGAGATAAATACTAGCAATATACTGTAATAAGTAACTGCCAATAAATGCACCTACAATAGAACCTATTGCCATCAAAATTAGAAAAGAGTAATCATCTTTTACTTGTTGTAACTTTTGCTGGCGATTATATTTCCATAAACCCATGATAATAGTAGGTACACTGATAGCTAGACTTAAACTACCTGCTAATTTTATATCTACAGCAAAAATCAAAATAATCGTAGGAATGATTAATTCTCCTCCTGCTACTCCTAGTAAACTACTAAAAACTCCAATTATTACACCAGCTAGCCAAGCGCTTATGACTTTTAATAAACTAGGTAATTCCCAAATTTGTAAACTAAAAATTAATTCATGTGCCATTAAAATAAAACTAATAATCACTAAAAAAATAACGACAATTTTATTCAGAAGTTTTTCATTTATTCTCGTGGCATAATTAACACCAAGATAAGCACCAATTAAAGAACCTGCTAAAATATTAATAATTATACCTGAACTAGCAATAATGTTATTTAAACCAACTACTCCACTCCGAAAAATTAAGGAAAAAATAACCGTTACTAAACTAACGATGAGATTAATAATAATCGCTTTTAAAGTGGAATAATTAAAGACTTTAATTAGGATAGGTAGCCTAAATTCTGCTCCACCTAAACCGATTAAACCTCCCATAATCCCTACTAATGCACCAAATAAGAAGGGTAAAAATTTATTCATAACTAACTATTTTTTTTGTCATCAAAATATGAGGAATTGTTACCTCTATAAAAGGTTCTCCTACTGGTTGATAACCTAATTTAGTATAAAATCTTTGGTATTGATAACGAGCATGGAGTTCTATTTGTTGATATCCTTGAGATAATGCTTGTGGTTCTGCGTATTGCATCAATTGTGTCCCAATACCTTGATTTTGATAACTAGGGGCGATCGCCATTTGTCTAAGTTTGACTATCCTAGCATCTAAAGTAGGTTTTAAGATAACTATTCCGATCAATTTATCTTCAATAAATACCCCTAAATGAGTTTGTTGTTCCTCATTAGCTAAATCTTCGGTGGTTAAGGATAAACCTAGGGGTTTTCTTAAGATCTCTTCTCTTAGTTGGAGAGATTCTTGATATTGAGGACTATTAAAAATGATAATAGCAAGTCTAATCTTATTACTCAAAGTTTTATCTCTCTCTCGGGTGTGAGGTGTAAATTATAATTATTTTTACATTTTATTCCCTATTCCCTGGTTGAGATATTGGCTAAATTAATTAACTATTGCGATAGCTTCTTTTCACTCGCTATGACATTTTTAACCTTTAACTAAACTCATCGAGTCTGATTTTATGATTGTATCTGAGTTGCTTGAGAGTAACCGTAAAAATCAATACGATATTCAGTAATAGTAATTCCGGTTTGTTGTTCAATTTGTTGGATTAATTCTGGGGGTAAATCCACTTGAATATCAATAATTTGTTTAGTATCGAGACAGTTAACATGACTGTGGGGGGAGTTAGTATGACCATAAAGTCTTCCGTCAGCGCGATCGATACATTCAATGATACCCTGATTAGAAAGGGCTTCTAGGTTTTGATAAACAGAAGTATAGCCGATATTTTTACCCTGTTGATTCAGACGATCGTAAATTTCTTTAGCTGAGAGATGTTCTGATCCTTGCCAGAGTAACTCTAGTATATAACGCCGTTGCCGACTCAGGCGCATACCTAAGTCTTGACAACGGTTTACTGCATCTTCTAAAGAATATATGGGTTTATCGTTCATCTAGTGCTAGTGCCAATTAACCAAACTCATATCTAGTTTAGCTTAGAATCAGGAAAAAGGCTACTTCACAAAGTGTGAGGCTTCTTGCAGCTTAGCTAAAAGTTAAATCAGAATAAGATTCTTGACGATTTTGCAGTACATTAGTTAAGAGAGAAGCAGGTGGTTGACCATAGGGCCAAGCAAAAGCATGACGAAAAGCTGCATCTTGACAAGCTTGTAACTGTCGAAAATCAATTACATCACAAGTTAACAGATTTTCGTATTCAAAGGGTAAACGGACGTTATGTAAACCAGCGTTATCGGTACAAATAACGATATCTACTCCCGCTTCAAAACAACGGTCAAAAACTACTTTGAGTTGGTGGATATCTTCGAGAGTACCCGTTTTTAAATAGGTAGTGGGACAAACTTCGAGACATTGACCTCTAGCTGCGATTTCCTTGAGTAATTCAGGCTTTTGTAAAGGTATTTGGATACCATGACCAATACGCATTAACCAGGGTAGTAATTCAGGATAACAACCGTCGGTAGTTTCAAATAAATGACCTGTAGTTTTTAGTCCTAAATTTTGCGCGTATTGATAGAGACTGATAAATTCATCAAGGCGATCGCGATAATGGGAGTCACCCCCTGCAACATCTATCGCACACACGTACTCTGGAGTAGCGGCGGCTAAATCCACAATAGCCTTATTTACCTCATAGGGTAAGCGAGAGTGCATACAAAGAATTTGACTAGTGACGATGGGATATTCTTTAACCTTAGAGGCGTTTCCTACTACCTTAACTATCTCCTCCATAGCGCAGATGCGTTGATTTTGATCCAAGTGTTCAGGAGTACGTAAATAGGGTGTATAACGTAGTTCCAGATAAGCTAAATTCTCAAAAATATAAGCCCCGCGAATCAGACGATAGATAAAATAGGGTAAAGTTTCCACGGTTTGTACACTTTCAACCAGGGTATGCAACTCTAGGTATTCATCTAAACTGCTGCGTTTTTTGGTATAAAAAGTTTCAAATTCTGGATACTCAGGAAACCGTTGGGCTAAATCTTGAGTATGACGGTGAAAATAGCGCCAAAGAACGCGAGGGACGACAGAACCTCCTAAATGACGGTGTAAATCAGCGTATAAAGCCATAAAAACTCCTATTTTAATTTAATAAGTGACTTGACAAAAGAGAAAAAATTTGTTGATAATTAGAGATTGTGTGTACTCTAACTAATTTAATAAGCTCTTGGCTAACGTTATTGTGATAGGCGCCCAATGGGGCGACGAAGGAAAAGGCAAGATAACAGATTTATTGAGTCGTTCGGCTGATGTAGTTGTCCGCCCCCAAGGTGGGGTAAATGCAGGACACACCGTTGTTGTGCAGGGACAAATATTTAAGTTACACTTGATTCCCTCTGGTATATTATACGGCGACACTGAGTGTATTATAGGCTCGGGTACGGTAATAGATCCTCAAGTACTTTTAGAAGAAATCGATGGTTTAGAAGCCCTTAAGGTCTCAACCAGTAATCTGATGATTTCTCAGAATGCTCACGTAACGATGCCTTATCATCGTTTGATTGACAAAGCATCAGAAGAACGTCGCGGTAAGTACAAAATTGGTACAACAGGACGTGGAATAGGACCGACTTACGCTGATAAATCAGAACGAACTGGTATTAGAATCATAGACTTAATGCAGCCTACTACTCTAGCGGAAAAACTAGAGTGGACAATTAACTATAAAAATGTCATTTTAGATAAACTGTATAATCTACCTCCTTTAGATGCTCAACAAGTAATCAAGGAATATCTGCAATACGCAGAAAGACTCAAACCCTATGTCATCGATAGTTCCTTAAAAATATACGAAGCAGTCCAACAGAAAAAAAATATTCTCTTTGAAGGTGCTCAAGGAACTTTGTTAGACTTAGACCATGGGACCTATCCTTATGTTACTTCATCTAACCCGATCGCGGGGGGAGCTTGTGTAGGATCAGGGGTAGGACCGACAATTATTGACCGGGTTATTGGTGTAGCCAAAGCTTACACAACCAGGGTAGGAGAAGGTCCATTTCCTACGGAACTACACGGTAAAACAGGCGAATTGTTGGGCGATCGCGGTGCTGAATTTGGGACTACTACAGGGCGGAGACGTCGTTGTGGTTGGTTCGACGCCTTAATTGGGCGTTATGCAGTGCGGATCAACGGTTTAGACTGTCTAGCGGTGACTAAATTAGATGTTCTCGACGAACTACCTGAGATTAAAGTCTGTGTGGCTTATGAAATAGATGGTCAAATCTCTCACGATTTCCCTAGCAGTACGATAGATTTCGCTCGTTGTCAACCCATCTATGAAACCTTACCAGGTTGGCAACAATCCACTAGTCACTGTCGTTCTCTAGAAGATTTACCACCACAAGCCCTAGATTATCTCAAATTCCTAGCAGAAATAATGGAAGTCCCCATTTCGATCGTTTCTGTAGGACCTGGTCGTGATCAAACAATTATCGTTGAAGATCCCATTCATGGACCAAAAAGAGCACTCTTAGATAGTAATGGTACACCAGTTACTACTCACGATTTGCACAGTAAAGAACAATCAACTAATTAGGGAGTAATTATGAATATCACTGTTGAATGCCAAACTAGATCTCAAGATAGTAAACCTAGGGCTTTACGTCGTGAAGGACTCATACCAGCTGTTCTCTATGGACATAATGGTACAGAATCCTTATCTTTAACCATGACTCACGATACCGTGACCAATCTACTGAAAAAAGCCTCAATTAACAATACTTTGGTAGATTTAAATGTTACCGACGTTCCCTGGAATGGTAAAGTCTTAATTAGAGAGGTACAGAGTCATCCTTGGAAAAGGAATATTTTTCACGTCAGTTTCTTTTCTGTAGCTACTCAGGGGCGTCTTGATATCACTGTACCCATTAAATTAGTGGGTGAATCTGGTGGTGTTAAAAGAGGCGGTGTCTTAGAACAATTAGTCACAGAATTACAAGTTCAATGTCTAGCGGCAGCAATTCCCGAATCAATAGATATCGATTTATCTGATTTAGATATCGGTGCTATTGTCCATGTTCGTGATTTAAATATTTCCGAAGGTGTTGCAGTTATGGATGATCCTGATAAAATCGTCCTCACCATCGTTGCTTCTGCTAAAGGTGGAACAACCGAATAAAACCTCTTGTTGAGTTAGGTAGAACGGTGGAACGGGGTTAGGTAGAAAGGTTGAACGGGGTTATTTTGAATGCGCGAATTAATGATTTTTTCGCTTATTCTACATTCTTCATTCTACATTCTTCATTTCCCCTCTATTCCCTATTCCCTATTGCTTTTTGCCTTTTCCCTTTTCAAGTAGCGCTATAGATCTTGCGGTTGCGTCAAATTTAAAAAATATCAGCAGGATCTGCCGCAGAAAGTTTGCGAATAGCAACTAACCCTGAAGACATACACATAATAATAGTTAGAATCAGTACTGTAGTTGCTTTATTCATAGTCATGGTAATGGTTAAATTTGCTCCAGCTGCAGCAACTTGATAGACAAGAGTACTAATGAGCAATCCTGGGACAAATCCTAATATAGCTAAAATAAAAGCTTCTTGTAAGACTAAAACCGCAAAATATTTATCTGTGTATCCCATAGCTTTAAGAGTAGCGTATTCAGGGAGATGGTCGGTAATATCTGTATAGAGAATTTGATAAACAATAACGATACCAACGATAAAACCGATAACTACACCGAAGCTGAAAATAAAACCGATCGCGGTGCTACTTTGCCAATAATCTCTTTCTGTATCAATAAATTCCTCTCTACTAAGTACTCTGACATCACTTGGTAGTCTAGTTCTTAAATTTTCTATCACTGTGTTGACATCAGCGTCTGGTTGTACCCAAATAATTCCGATATCGATTAAACCTGGATCTCTCTCACTAAAAATGCGCCAAAAGTTCACATCACTAGTAACTAACCAACCATCAGCAGCAAAAGAAGCACCCATATTAAATAAACCACCTACTGTTATTTTACGGGATTGTACTTCTGTGGTGACTGTATCTCCTTGGGCTAAAAGTTCGGGAATAGGTCCAAATTCTGCTCGTGATTGATTATCAAATAAAACCACATCAGCGAGTTTAATCTGATTAAGGTTTTGATTTATTTCGGGTATATTTAAAATATTTCTACGAGGATTAAAACCAACTATTCCGATACTGCGAGTCCGATTATTAAGGGGATTCTTCCACAAACCAAATTGGATATAAACTGGAGCGATATCTTCAACGCCAGCCATACCTAAAGTTTGATGTAAACGTCGTCGGGAAAAAGTCTTAAAAGCTATACTCGCGTCAGTTTGAGGACTCATTAAGAAGATATCACCGTCTAGACTCCTATGGAGGGTAGTAGTACTTTCTAGGAGAGAATCTTTAAATCCTAACTGAATAAACATAAGTAAATCAGCAAAAGTAATCCCGGCGATCGCGATTAACAGTCGCATTTTTTCTCGGGATAATTGTAACCAAGATAGAGGTATTTTCATAATTTAATTTGTACAAAGACTTGAGAATAGGTGAGATTTTCTACTAGTTGACTATCTTCAGGATTGAGTAAGATTTTGACTTCAATGACGCGTTTATCTACGTTAGCTGCAGGATCGCTGTTGATTACGTCGTTTTTACCTATTTGCCAACCGATTTGGTCAACTTTACCCCGTAATTCATCGCTAAATGCTCCACCTTCACTAGTAATAATTACTTCTTGTCCAAGTTGCACTTGACTGATATCGCTTTCGTGTACTTCGGCGATAACCATCATTTGTTCGGTTCTTCCTAATTCTAGGACTCCATCTTCTTGATTAATATTTTCACCAGGACGAGTGTTAATTTTTAGTACTCTACCAGCAAAGGGAGCGCGAATCTCACTTAAAGCTAATTCTTGTTGTGCGCGTTGACTTTCGGCGATCGCTTTATCTAATCTAGCTTGAGCTTCTCTAACATCTACATCTCTAATTTCGCTGATTTTGGCTAGAGTAGCTTCTGCTTCTTTGATTTGCATTGTCAGACTATCTCTTTCTCTTTGGGAGTTAGCTTGAGCTTCTTTGATAGATTGAGAGATACTAGAGACAGTTTTATTAAGATTAGCTTGGGCTTCTTGAACTCTTTCTCTAGCTGTATCTAAAGTTAAGCGATATTGGTCTAATTCTGAGGTAGAAATAGCCCCATCACCTGCTAAACCTTCATAACGGTTAAACTCTATATTGGCGTTGTCATATTCAGCTTGAAGACGTTGTAGGGTAGCGGTTAAAGCCTCTGTTTGTCCTGTTAACTCTGCTTCCCAACGGGCTATTTCTGCTTGATTACGGGTTATTTCTGATTCTAATTCAGCTTGTAAGCGTTCAATAGTGGCTCTTTGACTATCAATCTCCCCTTCTCTTGCTCCTGCTAAAACTATCTCTAGATTGCTGCGCTGTAATTCTACTTCTTTATTAGCTACATCTAAAGTTGCTTTTTGTAGATCATAATTATCTAAAATACCTAGTAATTGACCTTCAGTAACTACATCTCCTGGTTTAACTAAGATTTCCTTAATTTTCGCACCACCTAGATTAGGTGTTGCTGCTATTTTAGCTACTTCTCCTACAGGTTCAATTCTACCTAAAGCGGTAATTGCTGTAATAGGGGTTGCTTCTGTGGTTGTTTGTGTATCTGTTGGTTGACCTAGTTTGGGTAGGTTAAATAGGATTAAACCTGTTCCGAGTAATCCACAAGCAACAGAGATAATAATTATTTCTTTACGACGGGTTTTTAACCAAGTCGGTTTATTTTGGGGGTCGTAACTTCTCCAGAAAGTTTCTACTTTACTTCTAAACATATTTTTTAGGCGGGTAAATCAAATAAGATATTATTAAAGTATGTTTCAGCCCAAGTTGTCCCAAAGGCTTTTTCTAGTACTTTTCTAGTTTTATCGTTTTGACGTTGTTTAGTGCAATAATGATGTTGTCTAGCTAGATTTAGCTGTTGTCTTTCCATAGTTGCAGGTTGGGCGATCGCCGCTAAAGAGGTATGAATTGAGAGAAATTGGTCAACTCTTGCTAAAAAGTCGGCTATTTCTTGAGTATTGGTAGGACGAATAAAGACAACGTATTCAGAGAAGATATCACCCCATTCTGGTAATTGACGTACTTGACTAAAGTTTAACTCAGGTAATGAGGCTAAAGCTTGTTGATAGTTTTCTGGAAGACTATGATCTAAACTAACTGGTGATAAATCGACGATCGCCGCGCTTACTTCTCCTCTTCCCACTACGATATCACAGCCAAAAATTGGTAGAGTATAAGCTGGATTAGGAAACATCACACAATGCAACACGTCTAGATTTTTACCTACTTTAGCTAATTCTAGATGTAATTTGCGTAGTTGAGGGGTTTGATAACAATGATTTTGAATAGTAATTTTTTCTCCTTCTAGCTTTCCTTCGACGTAACCTAATTCTGAGGGTATTTGATAGGGAGAGAGTTTCAGATTATTTGACCATTGAGTGAGAATGATGTCAGCTAACTGACTAATCATCGGGTGTAGTTGTTCTCGTAATTCGGTTTTAGCTATTTCAATCATGGTTATACTTAAGATATTAGTTATTTTTTAGGTAAAATTAAGCGATGTTTGGTTTAGGATGGCCCGAAGTTTTAGTAATCTTATTTGTCGTGGTATTGATTTTTGGTCCTCAAAAAATACCCGAGATTGGGAGTTCTTTAGGTAAAACCCTCAGAAGTTTTAAAGCGGAAATCAATCGCGAAACTCCCACCGAAGATGATTAAATTAATCCTAGTCTATTTAAGGGCCAAAAACGAAAAATAGCACGACCGACAATTTCTGTTTCGGGTAAAAATCCCCAGATGTGCGAATCGTTGCTATTATTACGGTTATCTCCCATCACAAATAAATGATTGGGGGGGACTTTAACTGGTAGTAACTGGTAGTTAGGTGATTCGAGTAGATAGTTTTCTACTACTGGAGTTTCATCCACATATACTTTACCATTAGTTACAGCTACGGTTTGTCCTGGGGTAGCGACTACTCTTTTGATAAAAGCTTGTTCATGTTGATAACCTAGGTTTTGTAGTTGTTTGGGGGGATGAAAAACAATGATATCTCCCGAATGGGGGGGGGAAAAATAATAGGATACCTTCTCTATGACTAAGCGATCGCCTAAATCTAAAGTTGGTAACATCGATTCTGAGGGAATATAACGTGGTTCGGCGATAAATAACCGAATAATTAGGGCTAATCCTAGGGCTATTACTATAGTTTGGCTATTTTCTTTAATTTTTTGCCAATTACTGCTTTGATTAGTTTCAGTGGTCATTATTTGTTGATTGGGCTAATTCTACTTTGGCTTGTTTCCAGAGTGTTTCTAATTCGTCTAAGCTATAATCTGATAGGGGACGATCTGTAAAAGTTTCCATCAAAGCTAATCTGTCAATAAATTTGCGATTTGTTCCCTGTAAAGCTTCGTTACAATCTAATTCGTACCAACGAGCTATATTAGTTAGGGTAAAGAGTAAATCTCCTAATTCTTCTTGTTGGTGTTGTTTATTATCTGTGGCTAAAGCTGCTTTGAATTCTTGAAATTCTTCGTGAAATTTTGCCCAGACTCCGTCGATATTTTCCCATTCAAACCCTATTTTAGCTGCTTTAGATGATATTTTTTGACTCGCCATTAGAGGTGGGAAAGTCTTGAGATAATGGCTTAATTGTTGGCTAAATGCTTGAGTTTGGTGTTTTTCTGTTGCTTTGATTTTTTCCCAGTTATTTCTGACTTCGTCTGTACTATTGACTTCTAGATCACCAAACACGTGGGGATGTCGTCTAATTAATTTTTCTGTGATTCCTTGCGCTACTTGAGTAAGTGTAAATTCACCGCGATCGCTGGCTATTTGTGCTTGTAAAACTACTTGTAATAATAAATCTCCTAATTCTTCCACAATCTCTTGTTGGTTTTCACTTCTAAGAGCTTCTGCTACCTCATAAGCTTCCTCAATAACATAGGGTATCAGAGTTTGGGGAGTTTGAGCTAAATCCCAAGGACAACCTTCTTCTGGTGTTCTCAGTTTAGCAACTACTTTGATTAAATCTTCTAAAGCAGCGAGAATATTTATATAGGTTTCTTCGGTTGTAACTGTAGATTTGAACATAAAAGCAAAGCTCAATAAATAACCATTACTATTCAATTATCTACCTTTTTTGGGAGAAGATTGACGACGACGAGGTTTTTTACGGGTTTTTTTGGACTGAGATTTATAATAAGAAACTAACCAATCACTGAGTATATGACTGATTGCACCTAATTCTAAGCCAAGATAAAGGGCTAAAAAGGTGGCTTTATGTTCTTGAGTCGCTAAATTCCAGACTATTTGTCTAAATTCTCCCCAATTCCAAGTAAATCCCCAGATTAATTGTCCTATCCCTATTATTAAAATTGCTGAGATAGTCAGGATAGTTAATAAATAGACAATTCTAATCAGATTCCCAATAATTGGACCATGAGAGAAAATAGAACGATGTTTAAGTAGTTTTTGGTAGGGTATCCACAAAAAACGCAATTTACCCCAACGTTTGAATTGTACTGAGTAAATATCTAAGTCAGGACCAAACATTAATCCACTAAATAAAAATGCTAGGCTGAGAATCAGGGTTAATCGTTCACTTTTGCTAAAATACCAAGTACAAATGACTAATCCTGGAACTGTCCAAAAAGTAATGCGATCGTGCGTCGAACCAGAGGGCATAAAAAATTTTTACTTAACTTCTTGCTTTTTTCAATATTTATGTTATGATAGTCAAGTATGAAAAAAAAAGGGCGATTAGCTCAGCGGTAGAGCGCCTGCCTTACAAGCAGGACGTCACTGGTTCAAATCCAGTATCGCCCATAAGTTTTAGAGCGATTTAGGGAAAAGAAGCAACCTTAACTAAACCAACATTTATATTGCTAGGTAATTAAGGGTAGCTTCTGCTTCTGCTTCATCTAGAATAGTCAAAGCGAAGCCCACATGAACAATAACATATTGTCCAACTTGAGCTTCAGGTAAATAAGCGAGACTAACTTCTTTAATAATACCACCAAAACTGACCCTACCACTACGTAAAAGAGGGTCATTTTGGTTATCGTTGATACTAACAATTTTGCCTGGGACTGCTAAACACATAATATTAACTTTGATTAAGAGCAGCGATCGCTTGTCCAAGAGCTATGCAACCATCATTAGGGGGTATTAAACCCTGATAACAGGGAATAAAACCCCTTTGATGGAGTTTGTCGATGGTGCATTCACTCAGATATTTATTTTGGAAGCAACCACCTGTTAGCATAACTCTTTTTTCTCCTACCTCTTGGGCAATCTTAACAATAATTTCAGCAAGGGTATGATGAAATCTTGCTGCAATGATTTTAGGGGAGATATTCTCTGCTAAATCAGTCAGAATCTCTCTCAACATGGGTTGCCAATCAACGAGATTATTGTTAAAAATAAAAGAGTAGGGTTGAGCTTGTTTAACCTTTCTAGCTAGAAATTCTAACCCCATAGCAGCTTCACCCTCAAAACTAACTACACTAGGTAACCCTAATAGTAATGCTACCGCGTCAAAAAGACGACCAACACTAGAGGTTAAAGGAGTATTTAACTTCTGGTTTAACATTTTTTTGAGGTTGATTAATTCAGTTGTAGAGAAATAGTGCTCAAGGTTATAATCTAAATTCAATTGGTGTAAAACCCCTAATAAAGTGCGACGAGGTTGTTTAATGGCTGTATCTCCTCCAGGAAGAGGAAAAGGAAGAAAAGAAGCGACTCTGTGACAATCTAGTGAGTCTCCTTTGACTAGAAAGAATTCCCCACCCCAAATCGTGCCATCGAGTCCAGATCCTGTACCATCCCAAGCTACACCTAGACAGGACTCGCCCCAAAGTTGTTCAGAGGCGTAAGCCCCTAAAACGTGAGCTTGATGATGTTGTACCCTGATAATGGGTTGCTCTAACTGTTGTGCGTATTGACTAGACATATAGTCAGGGTGCAGGTCACAAGCGATGAGATCTGGTGTAAACTCATAGAGTTGTTTAAGAGTGGCGATAACCTGTTCAAAAGCTTGTAAACTAGCTTGATTATCCAAATCTCCTATATGTTGACTTAAAAAAACTTGCTCTCCCATGGAGATAGCGACGGTATTTTTTAAATGAGCACCAAGGGCTAAAACTTTGGGTTTAACGCCTTTTTTCGGCAATTTCAGGAGAATAGGTAACGGTGCATAACCCCTAGCCCTTCTCAGTACAACGGGTTGCTGATTAATAACTCTAACGATAGAATCATCCAGAGGACGAGTAATGGGACGATTATGTACTAAGAATAAATCGGTTATCCTCCCTAAACGCTGTTTAGCTTCTAATTCACTAGTACAAATAGGCTCATTAGCTAGATTACCACTAGTAGCAATAATGGGGAAACCTAAATCTCTCAGGAGAAGATGATGTAGGGGAGTGTAAGGTAACATCACCCCTAAATCAGGGTTATTCGGAGCTACATTGGCTGCAATACTAGAGTTAGCTTGACGAGTGAGTAAAACTATCGGAGATTGGGGCGATCGCAATAATTCTGCTTCTAACTCGGTTACCAGACAATCTTGTTGTACTGACTCTAAATCAGGATACATTACCCCAAAGGGTTTAGAAGGACGTTGTTTACGCTGACGTAATGTTGCTACTGCTATAGAGTTACGAGCATCTACTACTAACTGAAAACCTCCTAAACCTTTGATAGCGACGATTAAACCTTCTTTAATTCCTTTAACTGCTACTTGTAAGGCTTCTTCTTGACTATAGAGTAGATTACCATCTCTATCCCATAACCCTAACTGAGGACCACAAATCGGACAAGCGTTGGGTTGTGCGTGAAAACGACGATCTAAGGGGTTATGATATTCTTGTGCACACTCAGGACACATAACAAAGGTTTTCATCGTAGTCAAGGGGCGATCGTAGGGTAACCCCTCTATAATGCTGTAACGTGGTCCACAATTAGTACAGTTAGTAAACGGATAACGATAACGACGGTTAGTCGGGTCAAAAATTTCCTCTAAACATTGAGAACAAGTACTTAAATCAGGTAAAGTAATCGCCGTTTTTTCTCCACCCACACTAGGACGAATGGTAAACTCAGTATAGCCTGTTACTGGTAACCAGTTAAGCTCTTGACTTTGAATTTGTGCTTGTGTGGGTTTTTCTATGGCTAAACGTCGTAAAAATTGCTCTAAATCATCTACATTTCCTTCAATTTCGATAAAAACTCCTGTACTAGAGTTATTTACCCATCCTGTCAGCTTTAATTCTTGAGCTAATCTATACACAAAGGGTCGAAATCCTACCCCCTGTACTATTCCTGTTAGTTTAATTGCTAAACGTTTCATGGTTGATGAGGGGTGAAATTACCCCCCAAAAAAACTAGATTATTCTTCGGGTTTAAAATTCAAGGATACACCATTCATACAATAGCGTTGTCCCGTCGGTTTTGGTCCATCAGAAAAGACGTGACCTAAATGACCACCACAATTACTACAATGTACCTCGGTACGAGTCATAAATAAAGAGCGATCGACAGAAGTTTCAATCGCTCCCTCTATGGGTTGCCAAAAACTGGGCCAACCTGTACCACTATTATATTTAGTTTCTGATGTAAATAAGGGTTGACCACAAGCAGCACAGACATAAACTCCAGAGGAATACTCCTTATCTAAAGGACTAGTAAAGGCTCTTTCTGTACCGTGTTTGCGTAAAACGCGGAATTGTTCAGGTGTTAGTACTTGACTCCATTCGGTGTCAGTTTTGCTGACGGGAAATTGTTTTTCTGTGTTCTTACTCATTTAATAAAAGTTTACAATTATTTACTAATATCATAACTGATTAACATGGCTCTTCCTGTAGTTTATCATCCTGATTATGTAGCTCCTTTACCAGATGGTCATCGTTTCCCGATGGCTAAATTTAAACAACTCTATGAATTACTCTTAACTGAACAGATTATTAGTACTGATTCTATCTACACTCCTGAGTTACCCCCCCAAACATGGTTAGAATTAGTCCATACCCCTGATTATGTTCAAGCTTATTGTCAGAGAACTTTAGATGCTAAAGCAGTCAGACGTATAGGGTTACCCTGTACCGAAATGCTGGTTAAACGTACCTGTATCGCTGTCGCGGGAACGGTTTTAACCGCTCAATTAGCTCTGAAATTAGGTATCTGTTGTAATTGCGCAGGGGGAACTCATCACGCTTTTCCTAGTTATGGTTCGGGTTTTTGTATTTTTAATGATCTGGCGATCGCTGCTCAAGTTTTACTACAACAGGGTTTAGTTAAAAAAGTCCTGATCGTAGATTTAGATGTACATCAAGGGGATGGAACAGCTTTTATTTTCCGTGATAATCCTTCTGTGTTTACTTTTTCGATGCACTGTGAAGCTAATTTCCCGAATCAAAAACAACAAAGCGATTGGGATATACCCCTACCTATCGGTTTAGATGATGATGGTTATCTACAAATTCTCGCTAAATCTTTACCTGATTTGTTATCAGAGGTTAAACCTGATCTAGTTTTATACGATGCAGGAGTTGATACTCACGTTAATGACGCTTTGGGTAAACTAGCTTTGAGCGATCGCGGTATTTATCGTCGTGAAATGCTCGTCTTCAGTACCTGTGCGGCTATGGGTTATCCAGTAGCGGCTGTCATTGGTGGAGGTTATGCAGCTGATCTTGATGCTCTGGTCTATCGTCATTCTCTCTCACATCGTGCAGCTAGTGAGGTTTTTACGGCTAAAATTAAAAAAATTCTCAAATACTAACCATGAACAGAACATTTAACTGTGGTTGTGAACTCGATTATCAAGTAACAAGCGAAAGTACCTTTATCTTTAATGTTGCTGTAGCTAAGACGGAAAATCATCAAATTATTACAGAAAATTTAGAATTAACTCCTCAGCTTCCTTCGGAAGAATTTGTTAGTCCAATGGTTAATAATCGTTATCTTAAGGTTAACGTACCCCCAGGACAATTTAAACTCAAATATCAAGCACAAGTAAAAGTCAGTTATCTAGATATAGACCCTAATGAGATCATCGAAGTTCCCCCCAAAGACTTACCCATCAATATTTTGCAGTATATTAATCCCTCTCGTTATTGTGAATCTGATCGTCTTTTTCGTTTTGCTCAATCAGAATTTGGGGATTTACAATCGGGTTATTCTAAAGTAACCGCCATCTGCAATTGGATCTATGATCATGTTACCTACATTTCTGGGAGTACAGATGCTCAAACCTCAGCATTTAACACTGTAACGGAAAGAGCGGGAGTTTGTCGTGATTTTGCTCATTTAGGAGCAGCTTTATGTCGCGCTTTAAATATTCCTGCGCGCTTTGCTGCCGGATATGCTTATGATTTAGTTCCTCGGGATTTCCACGCTTATTTTGAAGCTTACTTAGGGGGACGTTGGTATTTATTTGATGCTACCCGTTTAGCTCCCTTAGAAGGATTAATCCGAATAGGCACTGGTAGAGATGCTGCTGACATTTCTTTTGCTACTATTTTTGGTGCTGTCACCATGGATAAGATGCAATTATTTGTTGATGCTTTAGATCAGGATAAACCAGAAGCAACCACAGAGGCGATTTCTCCTGCATAAAAAATTAACTTTTTCCCAGAATTCCTAGAATTATTTTTACCCGAGGTAGTAAAGTATATTGAACCACTTATTTTTTACGTGGAATTGGATCATATCCTCCAGGATGGAAGGGATGACATTTCAGTATCCGTTTAATTCCTAAGTAACTACCTCGCAGCGCTCCAAACTCTTGAATTGCTTCTAAACAATATTGAGAGCAAGTGGGTTGAAAACGACAACTAGGAGGAAATAAAGGAGAGATAAAGTTGCGATAAAACTGAATTAAGAGAATAAGTATATATTTCATCTTATGATATTGATTAGTCAAAAGTTATTTTTTTGTTAGATAGGTGCTTAATTATCCAACCCCAGAAATTATCCCTCTATGGGTTTCTCTTCCTTTCATTTTAGGTTATTTACTGATTATTGTAGTTTTAGCAGAATTAGTGAGCCGTTGGGGTAACAAAAAACCAGAAATTACCCGCAAAATTGTCCATATTGGCGCGGGTAACGTGATTTTATTGGCTTGGTGGTTAGAAATTCCCGCAAAATTTGGCATTATCGCTGCTATAGTTGCGGGCTCCGTCTCTATTGTATCTTACTTTCTGCCCATTTTACCTAGTATCAATAGTGTCGGTCGTCAAAGTTTGGGGACTTTTTTTTATGCTGTCAGTATAGGGGTGTTAATTGCTTGGTTTTGGCCCATTAATCACCCAGAGTATGCAGCTATTGGTATCCTAATTATGACTTGGGGGGATGGTTTAGCCGCGATTATTGGTCAGAATTTTGGTTCTCATCGTTATCAACTTTGGGGAATAACGAAAAGTTGGGAAGGATCTTTAACGATGTTTTTGGTTAGTTGGTTGATTACTAATCTGATTTTAGGTATTTTGACAGGTTTTAGTTTAGCAATCTTGCTAACCTCTCTAGGAGTTGCTTTACTAGCTACTGTTTTAGAAGCTTTTTCCCAATGGGGTATCGATAATTTAAGTGTACCCCTAGGGAGTGCTTTTTTAGGTTTTTGGCTGCTAGAATTTTTGTAATTCTGCTAGCTGTTGATTCTGTTGATCTACTTGCCAAGCGATAGAACTACAAACTAGGTCACAAAGTTCAAATAAGAACGGATTAGCAATCTTATAATATACGTTAATTCCTTGTTGTTCACGACTAACTATCCCCGCTTGATTTAAAATCTTTAAGTGTTTGGAGACATTGGCTTGTCCTAAACCTGTTGCTTCGATAATCTCTGTAACGTTTTTTTGTCCTGATTTGAGAGCACAAAGTATTTGAATACGACTTTCTTCAGCTAAAACTTTAAAAAAGTCCGCCATTAGAGAAATAGCGATCGGGGATAGTTGTAGAGAGTTGGTCTTGCTAGATGTGTTCATGCTGAAACTTTCTTTTAGGGTTATTTACTCAGAATATCTTGTTGTTAATATAACAATTTAGTCTGAATGGTTAATATATACTATTCTAAATGAACTTACAACATTATTTACAATGTTACTTAAGAAGATTCTTGATTTCTTGCCATTCTCTAGCTGATAAGGGTTCACTCTTTAACTCAATCTCAAAAGTATCCTTAACTGCTTCTACTAAAGCATTGATGATAGTATCTAAATCATAATTAAGGGATGGGTAAACCTCGGGAGGAGTACCAAATACTTGAGTAAATAATTGAGTATTTTGACTTAGTTGTATTGAGCCATGTTGTAAATAGTAATTACCTTGTTTAAGTAAAGCACTCCCAATCAGTTTTTGTCCTTGAGAAGTAACTAAATCAGCAGGAGTACTCGTAGCTAAACAATTAGGATTGTTAAGATATTCTTTGCCACCATGACCATAATTTAATTCTAAACCCAGCGATCGCCATCCCTTAATCAGAAATTGACATAGGTATTGATAAACATCTGTGATTCTTCCTGATAGCCCTGAGATTACAATCATATAGGTTAAATCTTGCTCATGTAAAACAGCCCTACCACCAGTAGGACGTCTGACTAGATCTATACCCTCTAATTGCTGCCAATGTTGTGGGTAACGATGTTGGTGATAACCTAGGGAAATAGTTGGGCGTGACCAAGTGTAAAATCTTATACAGGGAGGTTGTTTACCTAGTCGATGTTGCTCTAATAACCAGCTATCGATCGCCATTTGGAGCCGACCATCAGTTGTAATAGGAGGGAGATAACGCCAAATTGTCTGCATCTTTACCCCCAGAGAAAACGTAACCACCAAAACAAACCTAAACAGGCGATCGCCACTCCATCAGCCCATTTTAAGCGTAAATCGTGCCATTGTACCCGATGTTGATTAGGACTAGTAAACCCTCTAACCTCCATAGCTACAGCGATTTGTTCAGCGCGTCTCAACAGGTTTTCTAACAAGGTTTCCAAAGCTAATACCCAGACTTTAATACTATTACGAATACCCAATTTTTGCCAATTAATCCCCCTAGTGCGCAGCGATCGCACTAAATTCTGTATTTCTTCCATCACCAAAGGTATAAAACGTAGAGACAGAGTCAAAGTCAAGACAATTTCGGTAATAGGTAACTTAAAATAACCCAGAGGAGTCATTAACTCTTCTAAACCTGCGGTAATCTCTTCAGGTGCGGTAGTCAACAAATAGAGATTAGTACTAAAAATCAAGGTAAAAATCAAAGTACTAGCGCGAATAGCCAATTTAAGAGATTGACGAGTAACCGTTAATTTATGATCTGCCCATAAATCCTGTTCAAAGATAACATAACTATAGGATTTTTCTGGTAAAGTAGCCCAATCAACAGCAGGTAATCTAGGTTGATGACTAACCGCTAAACCATCAGGAGCAATAGTAGTAATCAGAAAAACTAAGATAGCTAAAATAACCAACCATCCCATCTGTTGACGAAATACTCTAGGTGGAATTTGAGCTACAAGAAATAATAACAATAACCAACCTACTAAACTGAGTCGCCAAATATAATTAGCCAAAAGAGGGGATAACAAAAAACTCATTAACCAGAATAGCTTAACCCGAGGGTCAAGTTGATGTAACCAAGTTCTCGGTTTTTCTAAATATAGTCCAATAGCGAGCGATCGCAATAAATCCATAGTCACTAATTCATTTTATCTAATGATCTATAGTGACATGATATTCTGATTCTATCTGAGTATGGGGAGAGATGACTAATCCAGACCAATTACTAGACAAAGATGTTTGAGTTAAATAGAGAAAGATTTCCCCAAGGAAACGACGCTAAAAATTAGCATCATATGGAAATTGTACCTCCACAAAATAAAGTTGAGAAATTTCACCCGAAGAATTGATTAATTCAAAGAAAAACTCAGGGAAACTTTGAAAGAGTCGGTAAAAGATAGTATCAGTTTTCACGCCATGTTTTGGTTAAAATAGGATGAACAAAGAAAAGCAGAACAGAGTAGATGAGCGAACAATTTGATTACGATTTAATGATTATAGGTGCGGGAGTAGGTGGTCATGGTGCTGCTCTACACGCGGTAAAATGTGGTTTACGCACCGCTATTGTTGAGGCTAAAGACATGGGAGGAACTTGTGTTAATAGAGGTTGTATCCCTTCAAAAGCCTTATTAGCAGCTTCAGGAAGAGTTAGAGAGTTAAACGATCGCTCTCATCTAAAAAATTTAGGTATATCTACTCAGGGAGCAACCTTTAATCAAGAAGCAATCGCAGCCCACGCTAATAACTTAGTGAGTAAAATTCGGGGAGACTTGACTAACAGTCTCAAACGACTCAAAGTGGATATTATTCAAGGTTGGGGGAAATTAGCAGCCCCTCACAAAGTTAGCGTGATTACCTCAGCAGGAGAACAAATCTACACAGCTAAAGATATCATACTCTGTCCTGGTTCAGTACCTTTTGTACCCCCTGGAATCGAAATCGATCATCAAACCGTCTTTACCAGTGATGAAGCGGTAAGACTAGAAACTCTACCTCAATGGATAGCTATTATTGGTAGTGGTTATATCGGGTTAGAATTTGCTGATATTTATACAGCCTTGGGTTCAGAGATTACCATGATTGAAGCCCTAGATAACCTGATGCCAACCTTTGACCCAGATATCGCTAAAATAGCCGAAAGAGTATTAATTAAACCACGGGGAATAGAAACTTATACAGGTACTCTAGCTAAAACCGTCAAACCAGGTTCACCAGTAATAATCGAACTCGCTGACGCTAAAACCAAAGAAGTTAAAGAAGTATTAGAAGTAGATGCTTGTCTTGTGGCGACAGGAAGAATTCCCGCTACTAAAAATCTAGGCTTAGAAACAGTAGGATTAGCAACCGATCGTCGTGGCTTCATTGCAGTTAATGACCAAATGGCGATAATGAAAGATGGAGAAATAGTACCTAATCTCTGGTCAATTGGTGACGCTACAGGTAAAATGATGTTAGCTCACACAGCTTCAGCCCAAGGAATTATCGCAGTAGAAAATATCTGCCGAAGGGATAAAACCATCGACTATAGAAGTATCCCGGCTGCTGCATTTACTCACCCAGAAATAAGCTATGTCGGTTTAAGCGAACCCCAAGCTCAAGAATTAGCAGCAACAGAAGGATTTAAAGTCGCTACAGTAAAAAGTTACTATAAAGGTAATTCTAAAGCTTTAGCGGAATTAGAAACAGAAGGACTAGCTAAAATTATCTATCGTGAAGATAACGGGGAATTATTAGGAGTTCATATCATCGGTATCCACGCTTCAGATTTAATCCAAGAAGCAGCTAACGCGATCGCCTCTAGAGAATCGGTACATAAATTAGCCTTTAACGTACACGCACATCCTACCCTTTCAGAAGTTCTTGACGAAGCCTATAAACGCGCTTAAATACATGGAAATTAGACGTATTAACCCTAGTCCCACCGTAGCAATTAGTAGCCTAAGTTACAAAATAGCCGTACCAGAAGCTGAACCCAAAAATATACTCGAAAAAATAGTTTGGCACAAAGAAGCAGAAGTAACCAAAAGAAGAGACAAATTACCTCTACTAGAATTAAGGAAGCAACTGCAAACATTACCACCTCCATTAGACTTTCGCCAAGCTTTATTAGATAGCACCCTCAAACCAGCTTTAATCGCGGAAGTAAAAAAAGCTTCCCCTAGTAAAGGGGTGATTCGTCCTGATTTCGATCCAGTGGCGATCGCTCAAGAATACGCCCAAGGTAATGCAACCTGTCTGTCTGTATTAACAGATGAACAATTCTTTCAGGGAAGCTTTGAATACCTCGCTCAAATTCGTCAAGAGGTATCTCTACCCCTACTCTGTAAAGAATTTATCCTCTACCCTTATCAAATCTATCTCGCTAGATGTAAAGGTGCTGACGCGGTTTTACTAATAGCAGCTATTTTGAGTAACCAAGACTTGCAATATTTCCTGAAAATTATCCAAACTCTAGGAATGACAGCACTAATAGAAGTACACACCCTAGAGGAATTAGATAGAGTCTTAACCCTAGATGGTGTAAACTTAATCGGGATTAATAATCGCAACCTCCAAGACTTTAGCGTTGAACTCGATACAACTATTAATTTACTAGCAGCAAGAAGTACAGAGATTAAGAAAAAAGGGATAATCACCGTGAGTGAATCAGGATTGTACGATAATGCAGATATTCACAAGGTTCAACAAGCAGGAGCAACAGCAGTCTTAATTGGAGAGTCTCTGGTTAAACAACCTTCACCCTCTGAAGCGATCGCAGCTCTCTATAAACACAACCAATAAGGAGTAAAACATGGAAGATAAACAATTATTACTCATCCCCGGACCTACACCAGTACCTGAAAAAGTCCTCCTAGCTATGGCTAAATCTCCTGTCGGTCACCGCAGCGGAGACTTTAGCAAAATTATCGCTAGAGTAACCGCTAAACTCAAATGGATACACCAAACCCAAAATGATGTCCTTATGCTCGCCGCTTCTGGTACAGGTGCGATGGAAGCGGGTATTATTAATTTCCTTAGTAAAGGCGATCGCGTTTTAGTAGGGAATAACGGAAAATTTGGGGAAAGATGGGGTTTAGTTGGTAAAGCTTTTGGCTTAGAGGTTACTGAAATTACCGCAGAATGGGGTAAACCCCTAGATCCTGAAGATTTTCGTGCTCAACTTGAAGCCGATACCGAGAAAAAAATCAAAGCAGTGATTATCACCCACTCGGAAACCTCCACAGGTGTTCTTAATGACCTAGAAACCATCAACAAATACGTCAAAAACCACGGCGAAGCTTTGATTATCGTCGATGCAGTCACTAGTTTAGGTGCGGTTAATATCCCTATCGATGAATGGGGCTTAGACGTTGTAGGTTCTGGGTCACAAAAAGGCTACATGATTCCCCCTGGTATGTCATTCGTCTCTGTTAGTCCTAAAGCTTGGAAAGCTTACGAAACCTCTAACCTACCTCGCTTTTACTTCGATTTAGGTGCGTATCGCAAAGCCACTAATAAGGATTCTTCACCCTTTACCCCTCCTGTTAACCTCATTTTCGCTTTACAAGCAGCTTTAGAAATGATGGAACGTGAAGGGTTAGAGAATATCTTCGCTCGTCATCAACGCATTACTCAAGCTACTCGCGCGGGAATTAAAGCTTTAGGATTACCTCTACTCGCTCCCGATAACGCAGCTAGTACCGCGGTTACCGCTGTTATGCCTACTGGAGTAGATGCTGAAGCGATTCGTAGTACTATGAAAAAACGCTATGATATCGCCCTCGCTGGTGGACAAGACCATCTTAAAGGTAAAATCTTCCGTATCGGTCATCTTGGTTTTATCTGTGAGAGAGACTTACTCACCGTTATGGCTGCTTTAGAAGGAACTCTGCAAAGTTTGGGTTATGATGGAGTAAATCCTGGCGCTGGTGTAGCCACAGCAGCTAAGTTGCTCTAAAATCAAAAAAAATGTTAGCCAAGGTTAGTAGCCTTGGTTAATTATATAAGTATTAATGCCAGACAATGACAAACAGCCAACGGTTACAAATACTCTTAGTAGATGATGATCCTATTTTCGCGATCGGTTTACAAACAGCTTTACGAGAACAAGGTTACACGGATATCTTAATCTCTAATCAGGTTACTACCGCTGAGTCAGCTTTAAGTCTTATTGCTAATAATTTGCCAGATTTAGTTGTTCTGGAATTAAATCTACGTTTAGCAGATCCCGCGCAAATATCTGGGATACAATTCTGTCAAGAAGTCCACCGTCAATATCCTAATTTACCTATTTTTTTATTAACTTCTCAAACTAATCCTGAGTTGTTGCTTACTGCTTATAATCTAGGAGTTAAGGGTTATTGCGTTAAAGGAACTCCCCTTACTACCGTCGTTAGAGGTTTGAGAGAGGTAGCTAGTGGTGGTAATTATTGGCAAAGTGCACAAAATATTCAAACAATTACTCCGAAAAGAAAATCTCAAAAATGGTTACAAGTTCAACGTCGCGTTGGTTTAGAACAAATCGATAATAGTCTCAAAAAAGTTAATCACTCTTTGAGTAATTCTAATCTCCCTGTATTAGATTGGCTATTTTGGAGAGGTCGTCGTCGTGAATTATTATTAGCTCGTTGGTTAGTCAATCAGTTATTACCAGTAGAGTATGTAGTTATCGATAATCAGGTGGTTTCTGCATCTAATATTGTCAGTGATTCAACCTCAGCAATTGTCCCCAATCCTCAAGCATCTTTAATACCTTCTCAACAAACACAAATTAATAAAAATAATATCTATGAAAAAACTCTCGCTCAAATTCAGTCGGGAGTAGATAACCTCACTAAAAGTCCTTTAGAAATAGATATTCTGCGCACCAAACCTAAAAAAGAATTACTTTATCTGGTTTATAATCAAGTTATACGCACCGTTGATAAGTTAAAGTTTACTAATACTGATGAAGAGGAATTATTAAATAATATTAATCTAATTATTAAGGACTTGTGGCAAGTTTCTAGTTTTGATTTTATTACTAAACATTATGCTAATATTTTGACAGAAAAAGTACAATTATTAGATATTTTACTAAAAGAAGCTGAGTTTATTAGAGAAGATTTATTAGATAAAATTCCTTTTAAATTAGAAGTTTTTCAGTACTTAATCTCTGAAGAAATAGAGCCAGAAAAAGTTCAAGCCAGATTAGATATTTTATGGCATAATTTAATTATTGAAATAGCTAATGGGGTGATGTTAACTATTTTAAATAATTTTCTCGATGAAGAAATAATTCAACCAGATATCTATCAACATAAGATAATCTCCTCTAGAGATATCGCTAAATTTCGTAATCGTTTGTCCTGGAAATATCGTCGGGAAAAATATTTAGAAGATCCTCAAAATATCTTTGAAGATCAATACAAGGTTTACTATTTTGATAAGGGTGGTATTCTTAAAACCTATATTAAAGCTTGTCGGAAAAATGAATTAAAACAGTTAAAAGGTTTCCGTTGGTGGGTAACTATCGCAGTAGAAGCGCGAGACGCGATCGCCCCTGGTATCGTAGCTTTAATCGATTGGTTGGGCAGAATAGTAGTTTATTTACTTACAGAAGTAATTGGAAAAGCGATCGGTCTTATTGGTAAAGGATTTGTCCAAGGAATCGGTAACGCTGTACAAGAAACCCGTTATCGTAATCGTAACTCTAATCGTTTAAAATAAAAGATTAATATTGAGAAAATTGACAACAGTGACATTAAGCGATCGCCTAAAAGGAATTAATATTTATCTAGTGGGGATGATGGGTACTGGTAAAACCACCATTGGTCAAATTTTAGCCCCACAATTAGACTATCGTTTCTTTGATTGTGATCATCTCTTGGAAAAAGTAGCCCAAACTAGTATCCAAGAAATCTTCGCTACTCAAGGAGAAATCGCTTTTCGTGAGTTGGAAACCCAAATCTTAAGTCAATTATACGCTTATACTCGCTCGGTTATTGCTACAGGTGGAGGAATAGTCTTAAAACCAGAAAACTGGAGTTATTTACGTCATGGGTTGGTTATTTGGTTAGACGCTTCTGTAGAATTACTTTGTCAACGTTTAACCGCTGATCAAACTCGACCTCTTTTACAGAATACTGATTTAGAAGCTAAATTAACTGCTTTATCAAAACAAAGACGTCATCTCTACGCAGAAGCAGATCTACAAATTATTATACAACCAGAACAAACTCCAGAAGCGATCGCCTCTGAAATTCTCGCACAAATTCCCACAGTTTTAAAACCAGAGATTTAGTCTAGGTAATTAGAGTAACCTATTATGAGTGACATACTCCTACGTAGTACAAGCTAAGGTATTTGACGTTTTCAAATTATGAAACCCATTACTAAAAAGTTCTCTTTTACCCTAGATGATATTATCCTTCCCCAACAACTTCCCCCTTTAGTCTTAATTGCTTTTAATCGACCTGATTTATTAACAATAGTCACCGAAGGTATTAAACAACAATCACTCCAACCACAACAAATTATCGCTTTTGTAGATGGTTATCGTCAAGAAAGTGATAAACCCTTGATTGCTGAATGTGTAAAAATCCTGGAAGATTTAGCAAAATTTACGCCCATTGAAATTGTAAGCAGAGACTCAAATTTAGGCTGTGATCGCCAGATTCTCACCAGTTTAACCGAAGTCTTAGCAACTTATCCTAGTTTAGTTTACTTAGAAGATGATATTGTTCCCAATCCCTGTTTTTATGACAGAATGTGTAGATTATTAGAAGCTTACCGCGATTGTGAGGAAGTATTTTCTCTTAGTGCTTACGCCAATGTTCCCCGAGGATTTGCTCAGATTATTAACACAGATTTTATGGTATCTAATCGGGTTTTTTGTTGGGGTTTAGCTACTTGGGCTAATCGTTGGCAAAAATTAGACTTAATCAATAAACCACCCCAATATAACCCCTTTGGTAAATATTATGATATACCCGCTAATATTCAAACCAAACTCACTATGGTTAATCAATTTTGGTTAGAAAGAAATCAGCAAACAGACTGGAACATCAGCTTTAATTTAGGGGTTTTATATCATCAAGGAGTACATATTATCCCCATGAAATCTTTTATTAAAAACATCGGTTTTGGACACCCTCAAGCCAAAACTTATAAAAGTAATGAGCCTGATTGGGTGAACAGTGCTTATGACGCTAATAGCATCCCCAACATTCTACCAGAAAATTTAGCCTTACCCGCACCTCTGCAAGATTATTTAACACCAACAGAATTAAGTAAATATCTGCAAGCAAAAAACCTGTGGCTGAGTCTAGATGATCTAATAAATCTCTGGCGAAAATATCCCAATTGGCAACTACGTTTATTTTTATTAAGTTTTTTTAAGGCTAATTTAGCTTTACTCTGGAGTCGGTGGAAACGCGGAGGGAAATGAAGAATTAAGAATGAATGCCTTGCCCATAGCGCTATAGTAAAGATTAACTAAAATAATGTTAGTCATCCTGCAGTTTAGGGAATAATAAATATTGGGTATTGTATTTCCTCTTTATATGGAGTACTAAGATGACAACAACAATCAGCTGGAATATTAATAACAATGGCGAATGGACCGTAAATAGTAATTGGAGTCCAAATAGACAACCTGATAGTAACGACGTTATCGAAATTAATCGACCAGGATTTTTACCAACTATTACCCTTGATAATCAAAATCAGGCACAGATTACCATCAAGGAGTTAACCACAAAAGAGCCATTTCTCTACAAAAATGGTCGTTTAACTACCAATGCTAACTCAGTAATGACCTTTGACGGAGATTTAGTACCAGGTGGTGATGGTGTAGATACCAAGAATTTCATCAATCAAGAAGGTAATCCCGATGGTTTTGTCGATGATTTAAGTGTTTTAGGTCAACTATCAAATTCTTTAAATGATGGCAATGGTTTTATTAACTTCGGGACAATCAATATTATTAACGGTGGTTACCTACTGTTAGGGGAAGCGACTAATCAACAACTTGGTAACGAAGGTACAATTAACGTTGGTGATGGAACGAGCAAAGGACGTTTAGCTTTTGGCAGTAGCGGCTGGTATAATACAGGTACAATCAATCTCAACTCAAACTCAGAACTAGTACTAGGGGGATCTTTTATTCTTCCTGCTCTTACTTCTGGAACTATTAATCGCAACAACGTTAACAATACCAAAATAATTATTGTTGGAACTCTAGATCTTTTCAGTTCGCCTTTAACCCTTAATAGTAATACTGGTAACTACATTCTTCAAGGTGGTACTATTATTGGAACAAATATCACTCAAACATCACCTCACAAATTAGAGTTTACTTCTTTTGACCAAGCAGGTGGTGGAAGTAATACACTGCAAGGACTACAAAGTTTAAGTGGAGACCTTGATTTAACACCTGAAGGATCAGCAGTAGTTTTAAGAAATCTAGCCAGTCCCACAGCTATTCAAGGTAATGCTAACTTAGGTAAAAATGCTCAGTTAGTTATCGAGCGCACCTCTGGTACAGCATCATTTAATACAACTTTTCTAGAAACAGTTAATCTCGGGGAATCAGCTAGCTTACGAGTTAGTGCTAAGGATGCAGGTTTTGGAGGAACAAGAACAGTAACACTAAGTATGTTGAACGGTTCTCAGGTTAACATGAATGCACCTGGGGCTACCATAGGTAGTGATATAGTCTTTAACGGTGTTGAAAACAACCAAGGGATAGGGATATTTAATAACTTTGGGACAATTACTGCTACAGGTAGTGGTAATAGAATCATTAATCCCGATCAATTTATCAATGCTCGTGGCGCTTCAACAGGTACAGTTGTCGCTCAAAACGGTGCTAACCTACTGATAGGTGATACCAACGTTAAACAAAATGGTGCAGCAGGTGCGGATAGAACCTTTAGAAATAGAGGAGTCCTCAGGGTTAATGGCGCTACGGTTACCTTAATAGGGGATTTTGCTAATGAATCTAACGGTGTTATCGACTTACAAGCTAATAGTATTCTCAAACTCCAAGGACCATTTAACCCTTCAGATATAACTACAGGAACTTTAACCAGAAATGCTAGCAGCAGAGTAGAAATCATCGGAACACTACAACCTGATGGAGCAGATACAACCCTTAATCTAAACAATAAAGGTGACTTTTTCCTCAATGGTGGGGTAATTAATAATGTCAACGTATCTCAAACCCCTACAGCACAATTAAGATTTGACAACAATAATAATAATGTTATCCTCAATAACGCTGTTGTCCAAAATACCCTGAATCTCACCAATCCTAACGCTGTTGTTACTCTACGCAATGGAGGAAGTTTTACAGGTACTGCGACTCTAGGTCCTAATGCAGCTTTGGTGGTTGATGATACCGATCAGACTGTAGTAGATAAAGAAATCAACTTCGATGATCAGACCTTTATTCTCAGTGGTAATGGCGCGGTATTTGGACCACAAGCTACTGATACGGTTATTTTGGGTGTAGATGCTACAGTACAGTTAAACGCCCCTGGTACTTCTATTACTAGTGATTTAGGAACAAAAACAGGATCAGGGATAGGTACAGGTACAATTGTTAACAATGGTAACATTACTAGTACTAGTACTGGTAATATTCGTCCTGACAGATTCAACAACCAAGGAACTGTTAGCGCTTTAGCAGGAAGTACTTTGACAGTAGGTGGAACTACTCCAGCAGGAAGTGTAACCTCAGTAGTTAACTATAATAGTGGTAATAAAACCCTAACTGGTGGTACTTGGCAAGCGATCGATGGTACTTTAAACCTTAACAGTATTCCTGTAGAAAATAATGCCGCGGCGATCGCTATTTCTGGTACAGGACAAATTCCAGGACTAGGTAATCTACGTACCAACAGCAATAGTTTTAGCCTAGCAAATGGGGCTAGTTTTACCACTGGTAGCGCTTTTACCAATAGTGGTGAATTTGTGATCGCTAACAATAGTACCTTTAACGTCAATAACGCTAACTTTAGTCAAACTAGTGGTAATTTCTCAGCAGATGGTAACCTTACTGCTCAACAAGTTAACATTCAAGGAGGAGAACTTAACCCTGGTGGAACTAATGGAATCGGTGGTTTAAACATTACTGGTAACTATAGTCAAGCTACTAATGGTGTTGTCAATATCGAGTTAGGGGGAACTGGTGCAGGTTCATTTGATAGTCTTAATATCAGTGGTAACGCCACATTTGCTACTGATACTCCCGTTAATGTTTCTCTAGTCAACGATTTTGTACCCCAAGAGGGAGATAGCTTTACCATCTTTGATTTTGCTAATGCGACTAATCCCAACAATATTCAGTTCAATTTCCCAACCTTACCAGGAGAATCACAGTTTACCACTCAAATCAACTCTAACAATATTACTCTAGTTGTTGGTAGTGCTTCGGTTGGTCCTGAAACCCCAAGTACTATAGTTACCACCCTCGATGATCTTGTTGACGATAGCGACGGGTTAATCAGTTTACGAGAAGCGATCGCCTATGCAAATACTGGGGATACCGTTACCTTTGATCCTAATCTCAACGGTGGTACTATTACCTTAGCAGGAACAGAATTAGCGATCGATAAATCCCTAACCATCAACGGAGATATAACCAACGATAACAACCCCAATATTACCGTTAGTGGAGGTGGACAATCTCGCGTCTTTAATATCGATGATGGTAATAATAGTGCAAATAGCAACGTAACCTTAAATGGTTTAAACATTATCAACGGTTTTGTAACTGGTTTTGATACTGGAGGTGGAATTAATAGTACAGAGCTTCTCACCCTCAGCAACAGCACTATTAGTGGTAACTCCGCTTATCGTGGCGGTGGGGTACGTAGTAGTGGTCTAACGTATTTTAATAATATTACTATCAGTGGTAACTCCGCTTATCGTGGCGATGGCGGTGGGGTATCTAGTAATGGTACAGCATCCTTTAGCAACAGCACCATCAGTGGTAACAGTGCTTATAATATAGGCGGTGGGGTATCTAGTAATGGTACAGCATCCTTTAGCAACAGCACCATCAGTGGTAACAGTGCTTATAATATAGGCGGTGGGGTATCTAGTAATGGTACAGCATCCTTTAGCAACAGCACCATCAGTGGTAACAGTGCTTATAATATAGGCGGTGGGGTATCTAGTAATGGTACAGCATCCTTTAGCAACAGCACCATCAGTGGTAACAGTGCTTATAATATAGGCGGTGGGGTATCTAGTAATGGTACAGCATCCTTTAGCAACAGCACCATCAGTGGTAACTCGGCTTCCTTCGGAAATGGCGGTGGGGTTAATAATTATGGTGGTCTAGTATCCTTTAGCAACAGCACCATCACTGGTAACCGTGCTTATATTGGCGGTGGGGTATTTAGTAATGGTACAACAAATATTAACAATAGTACCATTACCAATAACATTGCTTCATCTAACCAAGGCAGTGGTATTGCCTCTTCAGGTTTTGCAGGTGTACAAACCATAGTAACTTCTAGTCTCGTTTCTGGTAATAATAATACTGATGTTGATTTTACTGATGATACTACTAACACCTTTATCAGTAATGGTCATAACCTGATTGGGGATGGTAATGCTGTAGATGCTTTCAATCAAGCAACCGATATAACCGGTAACACCAATCCAGGTTTAGGATCTTTAGCTGATAACGGAGGACCAACCTTTACTCACGCTATACTAGAAGGTAGTCCAGCGATTGACGCAGGTAGTAATCCTGATAACCTAGAGTTTGACCAACGAGGGGAAGGATTCCCACGGACAAAAGGTAACGCTACCGATATTGGAGCTTTTGAAAGTGATTTTACTGCTATCATTACCCAACCAGGAGTAATTCAATTCAGCTCAACCAACTTCTCAGTAATCGAAGATGGAACAGTAGTTGAAGCTATAACCCTAGTCAGAAGTGATGGTAGCGATGGGGAAGTAACCGTAACCGTTACCCCAACAGGTGATACAGCTACAGCAGGAGATGATTTTGACCCCACACCAGTAGTAGTAACCTTCAATGATGGACAAATCGAAGCTACAGTAACCATACCCATCGTAGATGATGACATCGTCGAAGGAGACGAAACCGTCAACCTTACTCTCTCTAATCCTACCAATGGAGCAACCTTAGGAGCAGAAGCTAACGCAGTACTTACTATCATCGATAACGACTTCCAAGCAAGTACAGGTCGAGATAATATAGTAGGTACTCCTGGAAACGATACTATCACTGCTTCTACAGGTCGTGATACCTTAACAGGTGGTCTTGGTAATGATACTTTTGTCTATAATCGCCTTACCGACGCGGGAGACATTATCACTGACTTTACACCAGGTCAAGACTTACTAGATTTCAATGGAGTCATGGAAAGTATCGGTTTTAGCGGTAGCGATCCTTTAGCTGCTGGTTATATCACCTTCAGTCAAAGTGGTCGTAATAATACTCTAGTAAATATTGATGCCGATGGTAGTATTGGTTCTGCTAGTCCACGTGCTTTCATTCTCTTACAAAATGTTCAACCTAGCGCTTTAGGTATTGATAATTTTGTTCCTTTTAGCTAAGGTAGATTACTTCTTAGGCTAGATTCCCCCAATCCCCCTTTTTTAAGGGGGCTTTTTTTGAAGAGTTTGTTATCATCAATTAAAGCAGTACGCATCTGGAGTGTTTGACATTTTTGAGTCGTGAAACCTAGTATTAGCTAACATGAGTGCAAGAGCGCGTAGCGCTATAACCAGACATGATCTAATTTATCTTTTGGACTATGGTACAGCCAATTAATCTTCAGACACTTTATCAACAAGACTATTATCAATGGTTGGAAATGACTCTTAAACAAATTAAAATGAAAGAGTTAGATAATGTGGACTGGGAACATTTACTTGAGGAAATAGAGTCTTTGGGGAGAGAACAAAAACACAAAGTTGAAAGTTATCTCAGACAACTGCTAAAACACTTACTCCTCTATCAATATTGGCAATCGGAAAAAGTCTATTGTCAAAGAGGATGGGCAGAAGAAATTGACAATTTTCGATCTGAGTTAGAAATTTTACTTCGTTCTCAAACCTTATACAATTATACCGAATCTATTCTCTCTTCAACTTATCAAAAAGCTAGACGCAGTGCAATTATTAAAAGTGAACTGACTAACTTTCCCTTTGAATGTCCTTATAGTCTCAAAGAAATTTTAGATCCTCAATGGTTACCTAATTAATCTCAAAAAGACGGATTAGTAAGCGATCACTTTAAACAATTTGCTTAAAAAATACCTTGAAAGCCTTTTTCATCAGCTGCTTTTTGCTCAAAAGTTAGTAGTGTTGTCTAGCCATTTTTGGCAGCAATCTGTTGAATTAAATAGTCAGAAAAATCAGCTTGCCCTTATTCGTAGGATCTCAGAGCTTTGAGACAACAATCAAAATTTTCAATGTCAAAAGCCGATACAGATAAAATTTTATTGAGAGTTGCCAGTCTATCGCTTTTGGCAATTTTATAAAAGGATTGTCAAGAAATATAGCGCTACGGACTTTGATAATGCCGAAAGAGCCGAAATCTTTTTTTCCTCAATAGCGAAACATTAAAAATTTATCTTGAGAAGTTCATGCTAGAATAAGATCTTGCTGCTACTAATTTCTTCCTTATGGGCTTAATTTGGGAACTAGATTTTTACTCACGACCACTATTAGACGACGAAAAGAAAAAACGCTGGGAAGTCCTTATCTGTGAAAGTCCACAGCAAATAGATATCGAACCCGATTCTATTTATAGATATGCCCAATTTTGCCCTAGTACAACCGTTAACTCAATTTGGTTAGCCGAAGCGATCAACAAGGCGATCGCCGAAAGTGGCAAAACCCCCACCAAAATACGTTTCTTTCGTCGTCAGATGAAGAACATGATCACCAAAGCTTGTGAAGAAATCGGTATTGACGCTGTACCGAGTAGGCGTACCTACACCTTAAACCACTGGCTTAAACAAAGACTAACAGAATATTATCCTACTTTAACAGGTTATGACTCCCAAGCTGCTAGTAGCGCTACCGTACAATATCCCGAACTAAACGCGATCGCCCTTCCCGATGCAGTCAGAGGAGACAAAGGAGATAAATGGGCTTTAGTTAGCCTACCCGTCAAAGACTTTCAGGAAATGAATCAATGGGATATCGCCTTTGGGGAAGCTTTCCCTCTTTCTATGTACAATCTTGACCCCGATTTAGCCATACCAGGTTTAATTATTTTCTCTAGTCGCGCTATACCCCTAGCAGGTTGGTTATCTGGTTTAGAATTAAGTTACTGCTACCTAGATGACATAACCCCTTCGGCACGTGAACTACTCAAACAAGTTTATAGATTACGCTTAGAAACAGGAGTAAGCGATAGTTGGATTTTAGCCGATATCACCGATGAGGGTAGCCTAGCCGAAGCTAAAGGCTTTAGCAACGCCAAAAATCAGGTACAACAAATCCACTTTTTAGCCATCCAATCCAGCCCCGAAGCAGAATCTTTCGCAGGATTTTGGTTACTCCAAGGTTAGTGGAATTGTGCTATTATAAATAATTGGGTTAAAGAAAAGATTAACTCTTGCGAGAAACAAACTTAAAATGATATAATGTCATTTCTGTAAAATTTTAAACCAACTAGAGTAAACTTTCAGACTAAGATAACAGTGGCAAACATAAAATCAGCAATCAAAAGAGCGCAACTATCAGAGCGCAACCGCCTGCGGAATAAAGCCTATAAATCAGCGGTAAAAACCCTCATGAAAAAATACTTTCAAGCAGTAGAAGTTTATCAGACTAATCCTAGCCAAGAAAGTAAAGAAACCCTAAAACAAGCGATGTCAGACGCTTATAGTAAAATAGATAAAGCAGTCAAAACTGGGGTATATCACCGCAACAACGGAGCGAGAAAAAAAGCTCGCCTAGCTAAAGCCCTCAAACAAGTGGAAACAGCACAATCAAGCTAACCCTAAAAAACCCGACAAAAAAGAGCAAATGCAGTTAATAGACAGCCATGTTCACCTCAACTTTGAGGTATTCCAACAGGATATAGACTTACTGCAAGCTCGTTGGCAACAAGCAGGAGTTACCCAATTAATCCATTCTTGTGTCGAGCCAGGAGAGTTTAAAAGTATCCAAAGCCTAGCAGATAGATTCCCTGAGATCTCATTTGCTGTAGGCTTGCATCCCTTAGACGTCGATAAATGGCAAGACACAAGCGAACAAGAGATTAAAGAATTAGCCAAATCAGATAGCCGAGTCGTCGCCATTGGAGAAACAGGGCTAGACTATTATAAAGCGACAAATATAAAAGAGCAGCAAGAAGTATTCTTAGCTCAATTAAATATAGCCCAAGAACTAAATAAACCACTTATTATTCATTGTCGAGACGCAGCCTTAGACTTGTACAACCTGGTTAAACAAGCAAACAAGCCGACAGGAGTAATGCACTGTTGGGGAGGAACACCAGAAGAAACAGCATGGTTTTTAGACCTAGGATTTTATATCAGCTTTAGTGGAGTAGTAACCTTTAAAAATGCCAAACAAGTACAAGAGAGCGCTAAAATAGTACCAGCCGAAAGATTACTAATAGAAACAGACTGTCCCTTTTTAGCACCAGTACCCAAAAGAGGGAAAAGAAACGAGCCTGCCTACGTAAGATACGTCGCTGAATTTATAGCCGACTTACGCCAAGAAGAAGTAGAGACATTAGCCAGTCAAACCACAGCCAACGCGATCGCCCTATTTGGACTCGATAAGAGTGGCAAGAGCGTTGACAACCTATAATAAAAACACACAAACATGAGCAATACCAATCAAAATCTCCTCTTAGACTTAATCGAAATTCAACGCTCAAGCTTTCGCTGGTTTCTCGAAGAAGGGTTAATCGAAGAACTAGAAAGCTTTTCACCCATTAGAGATTATACGGGTAAGCTAGAACTACATTTTATCGGCAAAGAATATAAACTTAAAGAACCTAAATACGACGTAGATGAAGCCAAACGTCGAGATAGTAGCTATGCAGTACAAATGTACGTACCAACCAGATTACAAAACAAAGAAACAGGAGAAATAAAAGAACAAGAAGTATTTATAGGTGACTTACCATTGATGACAGAAAGAGGAACATTCATCATCAATGGCGCAGAAAGAGTAATAGTCAACCAAATAGTTCGCTCACCTGGAGTATATTTTAAATCAGAAGTAGATAAAAACGGCAAAAGAACCTACTCAGCCTCATTAATACCCAATCGAGGCGCTTGGCTAAAATTTGAAACCGACAAAAACGGCGTAGTGTGGGTGAGAATAGATAAAACCCGCAAACTATCAGCCCAAGTCCTGCTAAAAGCGATCGGCTTAAGCGATAATGAGATCTTTGACTCCTTGCGTCACCCCGAATTCTACCAAAGAACCTTAGAAAAAGAAGAAAACCCCACAGAAGAACAAGCCCTCATAGAATTATACAAAAAACTAAGACCAGGAGAGCCACCCACAGTAGCAGGAGGACAACAACTACTCGAAGCTCGTTTCTTCGACAATAAGCGCTACGACATAGGCAAAGTAGGACGCTATAAACTTAATAAAAAACTACGTATTAACGTACCAGAAACCGAAAGAGTCCTTACCAAAACCGACATACTCGCCGTCATCGACTACCTAATCAATCTAGAATTCGATATGGGTAGCGTAGATGATATCGACCACCTCGGTAATCGTAGAGTACGTTCCGTAGGAGAATTACTGCAAAATCAGGTAAGAGTAGGCTTAAGTCGCTTAGAAAGAATCATCAAAGAAAGAATGACCGTAAGCGAATCAGACACCCTTACTCCCACCTCATTAGTTAACCCCAAACCCCTAGTAGCAGCCATCAAAGAATTCTTTGGCTCATCCCAACTCTCCCAATTTATGGATCAAACCAACCCTCTAGCAGAATTGACCCATAAAAGAAGAATATCAGCCCTAGGACCTGGAGGATTAACCCGAGAAAGAGCAGGATTCGCCGTCAGAGATATCCACCCCTCACACTATGGACGCATCTGCCCTGTAGAAACACCAGAAGGACCAAACGCAGGCTTAATCGGTTCACTAGCAACCTACGCGCGCATTAATCCCTACGGCTTTATCGAAACCCCCTACTATCGGGTCGAAAACGGTAAAGTACGCAAAGACGAACCCCCCGTGTATCTAACCGCAGACGAAGAAGACGACCTCAGGGTAGCACCAGGAGACGTACCAACAGACACAGAAGGAAATATTCTCTTTAATACCGTACCAGTACGCTATCGACAAGAATTCTCCATCACTACCCCCGAACAAGTGGATTACGTCGCCGTATCCCCAGTACAAATCGTCTCAGTAGCAACCTCCCTCATTCCCTTCCTAGAACACGACGACGCTAACCGCGCCCTCATGGGTTCTAACATGCAGCGACAAGCAGTCCCCCTATTACGTCCAGAACGTCCTCTAGTGGGTACAGGCTTAGAAGCCCAAGCAGCTAGAGACTCAGGTATGGTGATTATCTCCCAAACCCATGGAGTGGTAAGTTACGTTGACGCAGAAAGAATCAGAGTCAAAGTAAGTCCGACAGAAGCCCAAGTAGAAGGAGAAGAAAGAGAATATACACTGCAAAAATATCACCGCTCCAACCAGGATACCTGTTTAAATCAACGCCCTCTCGTATTTCCAGGAGAAGAAGTCTGTAGAGGACAAGTACTAGCCGATGGCTCTTCCACAGAAGGAGCAGAATTAGCCCTAGGACAAAATATCCTAGTAGCTTATATGCCCTGGGAAGGTTATAACTACGAAGATGCCATCTTAATTAGTGAACGCCTAGTTTATGATGACGTCTATACCAGTATCCACGTGGAAAAACACGAAATCGAAGCCCGTCAAACCAAATTAGGACCAGAAGAAATTACCAGGGAAATACCTAACGTAGGAGAAGACGCACTGAGAAATCTAGACGAAGACGGGATCATTCGTAAAGGTGCTTGGGTAGAATCAGGAGATATTCTCGTCGGGAAAGTAACCCCCAAAGGAGAATCAGATCAACCACCAGAAGAAAAACTCCTCAGAGCCATCTTTGGCGAAAAAGCCAGAGATGTGAGAGATAATTCTCTACGCGTACCCAACGGCGAAAAAGGACGTGTCGTAGATGTCAGAGTCTTTACCAGAGAAAAAGGCGATGAACTACCCCCGGGAGCTAATATGGTAGTAAGGGTTTACGTAGCTCAAAAACGTAAAATCCAAGTAGGAGATAAAATGGCAGGACGTCACGGCAATAAAGGGATTATCTCCCGTATCCTGCCCATCGAAGATATGCCCTATCTCCCCGATGGCACACCCGTAGATATCGTCCTCAATCCTTTAGGTGTACCAAGTAGGATGAACGTGGGTCAAGTGTTTGAGTGTCTCTTAGGTTGGGCAGGAGAACATCTAGGGGTAAGATTTAAGATTACGCCATTTGACGAAATGCACGGTCAAGAAGCATCACGTAACACCGTAAATGGTCTCCTGGAAGAAGGCGCTCAGAAAAGAGGCAAAAATTGGATTTATAATCCAGCACACCCAGGCAGAATAGAAGTACATGATGGTCGCACAGGAGAAGCTTTTGATCGCCCAGTGACCGTAGGTAAAGCCTATATGCTCAAACTAGTTCACCTGGTAGATGATAAAATACACGCCCGCTCCACAGGACCATACTCACTCGTAACTCAACAACCCCTAGGCGGAAAAGCCCAACAAGGAGGTCAACGCTTCGGAGAAATGGAAGTATGGGCCCTAGAAGCCTATGGAGCAGCCTATATACTCCAAGAGATACTCACAGTCAAATCAGACGATATGCAGGGACGTAATGAAGCCCTTAACGCGATCGTCAAAGGTAAACCCATACCTCGACCTGGAACACCAGAATCATTCAAAGTGTTAATGCGGGAACTACAATCATTGGGTCTAGATATCGCAGTCCACAAAGTAGAAAACGCAGAGGATGGCAGTAGTAGAGATGTAGAAGTAGATTTAATGGCAGATGTCAGAGGCGTTCGTACCCCTTCTCGTCCTACCTATGAATCCTATAGCAGGGAAGACTTCGAAGAGTCAGAAAAATAGGGAAATGAAGAATGAAGAATGAAGAATGAAGAATTAATTATTTTTCGCTCATTCTCAATTCTAAATTGGGAATAACACCGCTCCACCACCTAACCCCGTTCCACCTAAAACCATTCAACCTAAACCCGTTCCACCTAAATTTAAACTGAGCAAAAAATATGGTATTCTACAACAAAATTATAGACAAGGGCAGTCTCAAAAAATTAATCGCTTGGTCTTTTAGTAAGCATGGCTCAGCACGTACCGCTCAAGTAGCAGATGAACTCAAAGCTATGGGTTTTCGTTACGCAACTAAAGCAGGTGTGTCTATTAGCGTGGAAGATTTACAAGTACCCGATGCTAAACGGGAAATGCTCAAAAGTGCAGAAGCAGAAATCGAAAAAACCGAGACAAGATACGCTAAAGGGGAAATTACAGAAGTAGAACGCTTTCAAAAAGTAATTGATACCTGGAATAGTACCTCAGAAGCTCTCAAAGACGAAGTGGTAGAGAACTTCAGAAAGACAGATCCCCTGAACTCAGTCTATATGATGGCTTTTTCGGGAGCCCGTGGTAACATGAGTCAGGTACGCCAATTAGTAGGAATGCGTGGACTAATGGCTAATCCTCAAGGGGAAATTATTGACCTACCCATTAAAACCAATTTCCGCGAAGGCTTGACTGTTACAGAATATATTATCTCTTCCTACGGCGCACGCAAAGGTCTCGTAGATACCGCCCTCAGAACCGCAGACTCGGGTTATCTAACTAGACGTCTCGTAGATGTGTCCCAAGATATGATCGTCAGAGAATATGACTGCGGCACACAAAGAAGTGTAACAGTAGAACCAATGCGCAGCGGCGATCGCATCGTTATCCCCCTGAGCGATCGCTTGTTTGGGAGAGTATTAGCACAAGACGTAATCGACCCTAAAACTCAAGAAGTAATCGCTAGCCGTAACCAGGAAATAGACCAAGAACTAGCGGATAAAATTAGTGCAGTTACCGATAAGGTAGAAGTACGTTCAGCTCTAACCTGTGAAGCTGCTCGCTCAGTCTGTCAAAAATGCTACGGATGGTCACTAGCTCACGGAAAATTAGTTGACCTTGGCGAAGCAGTAGGAATTATTGCAGCTCAATCCATCGGAGAACCAGGAACTCAGCTAACCATGCGTACCTTCCACACAGGAGGGGTCTTCACAGGAGAAGTAGCTCGTCAAGTTAAAGCCGAACAAGCAGGTAAACTAGTCTTTAAAGGAGTTAACACCCGCAAAGTACGTACCCGCCACGGCGACGAAGTAGAACAGGTAGAAATACCAGGAGATTTGGTTATCGAAACAGGTGGTAAGAAAAATATCACTATTTCTGTAACCCCTGGTTCTGTTATCTACGCAAAAGAAGGAGAAACCGTCAACAAAGGTCAATTACTCGTAGAGATATCTTTAGCTAAACATCAAAAATCCACCGAAAAAGCCACTAAAGACGTAGCCTCAGACCTCGCAGGAGAAGTACTCTTTGGGGATATAACCTCTGAAGAAAAAATAGACCGCCAAGGGAATGCTACTAGAACCGCAAGTCGTGGAGGTTTACTCTGGATTCTCTCAGGAGAAGTCTATAACCTGCCACCAGGAGCAGAATCTGTAGTCAATAATGGTGACCAAATAGAAGTAGGGACAATTCTAGCGGAAACTAAATTAGTGACAGCTTCAGGAGGCGTAGTTAGACTAGAAGAGGGTAGCCGTGAAATCGAAATTATTACCGCTTCGGTAGTTTTAGACCGCGCTGAAGTGACAATCGAAAGCAGCGCAGGGACAGAACAATACGTCATTGATACCTATAGCGGTCAACGCTTCCGTCTGATCGCTACCCCAGGAATGAAAGTCCAAAATCATCAAGTAGTAGCAGAATTACTCGACGATCGCTATCAAACACATAGCGGGGGAATTATTAAATACGCAGGGATAGAAATCGCCAAGGGAGGACGTAAACAGGGTTACGAAATTACTAAAGGAGGTACAATCCTCTGGATACCAGAAGAAAGTCACGAAGTTAACAAAGATATCTCTCTGTTAGAAGTAGAAGACGGACAATACGTAGAAGCTCACACCGAAATAGTTAAAGATATCTTCTGTCAAAGCGCAGGAGTCGTAGAGGTAATCCAGAAAAACGATATTCTACGGGAGATTATTATTAAACCAGGAATCTATTATCAAGATATAGATCCTTCTTTCCAAGATCAAATACCTAATAACACCGTAGTTAGCCCAGGAACAGAAATTACACCAGGAATTATAGTAGAAGAATTAAGTTACTGTGAATTCCTCGAAACCTCTATGGGTTATGGTATTCTCTTACGACCAGTACAAGAATATACCATAGAAACTGAAGCAGGAACACCGTCTCAAGATTCTATCAATCAAGAGGGTAATCATAGTATAGAATTGCGCTCAGTACAAAAACTATTCTATAAAGACGGCGAAAGAGTAAAGTCAGTAGAAGGTGTGTCTTTACTTAGTACTCAACTAGTCCTAGAAATTCAATCACCATCTGAATATGCTAACGCTAATCTCAGCGCTGATATAGAATTGATTAGTGATCCAGTAGATGAAGAGGTCAAACGTCTCCAGTTAGTCGTACTAGAATCCCTAGGATTGCGCAGAGATAGCGATCATGACCCTCTAGCAGGTACTATCCAAACTAGACTACTCGTTAAAGATGGTGACGAAATTCCACCAGGAGCGATCGTCGCTCGCACAGAAATACAATCGAAAGCAGAGGGAGTAGTACGAGGTATCCGTGAAGGAGTAGAAGCAATTCGCCGTATTCTGATTATGCGGGAAGCAGATCTACACACGATACCCTGTTCTGGTAGTAAGCTCAAAATCGGTCATCTAATCGTCGGAGATACCGAAATCGCCCCAGGAGTAAATAGTCCCGAATCAGGTCAAGTCGTTGAGGTTCAACCAGACTCCGTAACTATACGTCTGGCTCGTCCCTATCGCGTCTCCCCAGGAGCTATCCTACATATTAATGATGGAGATTTAGTACAACGAGGTGACTATTTGGTCTTACTCGTCTTTGAACGTTCCAAAACAGGGGATATTATTCAAGGTTTACCCCGTATCGAAGAACTTCTCGAAGCTCGTAAACCAAAAGAAGCTTGTGTACTTTGTCGTCGTCCGGGAATCTGTCAAGTTCAGTATCTAGACGATGACTCCGTAGAAATTAAAGTTGTCGAAGATAATGGCACGATTAGTGACTATCCCATCGGTCCTGGTCAAAGCGTTGTAGTTTCAGATAATCAAAAAGTAGAAGCAGGACAACCTCTCACTGATGGTCCTTCTAATCCCCATGAGATTCTCGAAACCTTCTTTAATTACTATGTGGAAATTCAGGGAATCTATGAAGCAGCTTGTGGAGCGATCGAAAAAACTCAGAAATTCCTGGTAGATCAGGTTCAGTCAGTATATCAATCTCAAGGTATCGATATCTCTGATAAACACATCGAAGTGATTGTACGTCAAATGACCTGTAAAGCTCGTATAGATGATAGCGGAGATACAACAATGCTCCCTGGAGAGTTGATAGAAATACGCCAAATAGAACAAGTTAATGAGTCTATGGCGATCGTTGGTGGTGCACCTGCTCGTTATACTCCAGTACTTTTGGGCATAACTAAAGCTTCTTTGAATACCGATAGCTTTATTAGTGCTGCTAGTTTCCAGGAAACCACAAGAGTACTAACAGAAGCGGCGATCGAAGGTAAGTCAGATTGGTTACGAGGACTCAAAGAAAACGTCATTATTGGTCGTCTGATTCCTGCAGGTACAGGTTTTAACGCCTATGAAGAGTCGTTGCTAAACAATTATGAACCAGGAGAAGAATCAGAACCACAGACTTATGATTCAACATCTAAATCCCGCAATTTCCGTAAACTCGAAGTTCCAGAGGAAGAGTATGTCGATGAGTCTTACGATATCTATCCTAGTGTGGACTCAGAAGATATGGTTGTAGATGATCGCACCGCTAGAGTTTATGCTCAAGAAGTAGCAGAAGTATCTCCCTATGATTCTAGTGAGTTTGAGGAAGATGACCAGGATGATTATGATTTAGAATCAGAAGAGGAATAAAATGCTTGAGTACTATGATCTGTATTTCTAACTAATCATCATGTCATCTAATCACAATCAACATGAGCACAGACAGGATAATCATCCTGTCGGTCATCATCATCATCCCCACGTTCATAGTGAGGCTTCTTTACGCAAGATAGTTAACCGTCTTTCTCGTATTGAAGGACATATTAGAGGTATTAAAACCATGGTCCAGGAAAGTCGTCCTTGTCCTGAAGTTTTAGTCCAAATCGCCGCGGTAAAAGGAGCAGTCGATCGCGTGGCTAGGTTGATTCTTGATGAGCATTTAAGCGAATGTATCACACGAGCCGCACAGGAAGGTAATATAGAAACAGAAATCGAAGAACTCAAAGCAGCACTCGATCGCTTTATTCTCTAAAATATTCTAAAACCTGATTAGCTATAACCTCTGTACCATTTTTGCACAGGGGTTTTTCCTTTTGCGGGGCAATCAGAGGTTTAGTTAAAAATTCCCAATTACTTTGACTAAATTCTGTGACGCTAACAATCTGATGCCAAGCGTATTCTTTTAACCCATCTAACAGTAAACTAGATTCGGCAAAATCTTCCCGAGTTAGTGAAATAATGGGAATATCTAAGCGTAAAGCTTCAGCAAAAGTACTATATCCTGGTTTAGAAATTACCCTACCACACAGGGGCATAAAATCTACGGGTCGATAATGGTAATCTTGAACTTTAATCAGGTTAGGTAAATCCGGAGCTTGACTATCAAAAGTGATAAACTGCCATTGGGGGAAATTGTTCAGGTTTTCATAGGGTATTTTTTGTAACCCCAGACCACCAAAAGTTAATAAAACCGTTTGTTCAGTTGGACTAATTATGCCAAATTGAGCTTTTAATTCCTGAACAGCATATTTCGGTGTTCCCCCAGTTAAACCCACATCAGTAATGTTGGCAAAAGCACTCATAGACTCAGATAAAGGAAGACGAAATAGGCGATCGCACTGTTGATAACCTTGAGCAATCCAATCAGCTATAGCCGTAAATTCCCCTCCCCAAGGACGATAAATAAAGTCCCAACCGAAATTACCCATCATCCAACAGGGAATACCCGCTCCTTGAGCGATTAATGGTGCTAAATTGGGTATATCAGCTAAAACTAAATTAACCCGATTGTTTTTCAGATAATTGACTTCACTCGCCACTATACTTCTGCAGCTTTTTTGCAATTGCTGCATTTGCGCAAGGGTAGTCTGTTTATCCATAGTCAAGCTATCCGCTTGAATAACTCCTACATCAAAACTGCGAGGACGATAAATAAAATCATCTTCTAGATAAGATTCTAGCAACCAACGCGGCGCACCAGTAGTAAAGATGATCACTATTTCAGGATAGAGTTTTTTGAGCAACCCCGCTACAGATGCTACACGAACAGCATGACCAAAGCCATGACTAGTAATAATTAGATTTAAAACTCTAGATTGCATAAGATTACTCAGGATTATCCACAGGACGTAAACGAGTCAGCCTTAGTTTAAAATTCCCCCCTCCTGTTTCACCAAAAGCACGTACTCTCACAATATAAGTACCCGATTCAGTAATACGTAAGAATAATAGAGAATTATTAGTGCCATCTGGTCCATCGTCATTTTCACCAATTTTAGAGCCATCAGCAGCGATTAGGGAAACTATAGGATCAAAATCATCAGAGATTAAGTCAATCACTACCTGATCATTTTCCTCTAGATAGACATAATAATCTCTAGCAAAACCACCCTCTCCCGTAGGAATATCTTTATCTGAGAGGATATCTTCTACCTCGTTATTAGAAGGTAAAGATAGAGGATTATACATTCTTAGTTGCGCCCAACTAGGAACAGTAGTATAAATAATAGTGCCGACAGTCAGTACAGCGGTTAAACAATACTTGTTCATTGATGAGATTTAAATATTCACCAATCATAATAACAGTAAAAAAGGTCATAATTCTAGAAAAGCTGATCACGACGATAATTAGCCCAGTAATCACCTGGACGAATAGTTAAAGCTTCTGCATAATAAGAGATCGCCGTGGTATAATCTCCTAATAACCGCCAAACATCACCCAAACGATAAGTCGCCCAATAATCGTCAGGATTTACACTTAAAGCTTGATTGAAACATAATAAACATTGAGCATAATCTTGTAGATACTTAAAATTCAAATAACCCTGCTCATACCAACACCAATAATTTCTTGGTTTCAACTTACAAGCTTTACTATAACTCTGATTCGCTTCTTGATAATGACTCAACAATTCTAAAACCTTACCCCGTCGATACCAAGACCAATAATCATTCGGATAATATTCTAGAGCTTTTTCATAACTAATCAAAGCTTCCTGATACCATCCTCTATTTCTATAGAGGTTTCCCTGTTGATACCAACTTTGATAAGAATCAGGACGACACTCAAGTATTCTTAAAATCGTTTGAGTCATTATTTAGCATAAACAAATTATACTTACTATATACTATTTAAGCAAAAATCGCAACAAACTGTTACATTGAGATTAAGAGTTTTAAAGATAGCTAAATGAACGAAACACAAGAACAAATCGTAGAAACACCTTTAACCGAGAAACCAAGTTATACCAAATTAGCCATGCGCAATATGGTACGCAAAAAAAGTAAATCCTTGACACATTTTGCTTTAACTACGTTTGGTTTATTAGCTTTTCTCGTTGGCATATCCTATCTCACCCGATGAAAGTTATCGTTAATATTCAAGGTGAGGATTCTCAGTTAGGATCATCTCAACCCATTCCACTCGCAACTTGGGAAGATTGGTTTCAAACTTGGCTAAATGATTTAGAAACCGAACTCCCTGAAGCAGAAGCTTATGAGTTGAGTTTGAGACTAACTGATGATCAAGAAATAACTCAATTTAATTCTCAATATCGTCAGCAAAATAACCCGACAGATGTGCTAGCTTTTGCAGCATTAGAAGCAGACATTCCCTGGAGTGAAGAGTTAAACTCAGAACCACTTTATCTAGGGGATTTAATTATCTCTCTAGAAACCGCAGCTCGTCAAGCCCAAACTAAAGGACATTCTTTAAAACTAGAATTAGCTTGGTTAGCTAGTCACGGTTGTCTCCATCTCTTGGGATGGGATCACCCTGACGAAGCAAGTCTAGAATTAATGCTAGATCAACAAGAAAATCTGCTGAAATTGGTAGATTTAAGCTTTGACTTGCTCAAATAAAAGATCAAGCTATACTAAAATATCATCTTAAATTAAACAGTAGTTGATTCCTAAATTTATGAACCTGGATCTACAATTAATCAAAACTAACTCTACAGCTAATCAGGGTAAGCCAGATCGTAGCTTGGCTTGGCGAATTGCTCCCAATCTCTTTTTAAGCTTTATGTACGCTTGGGCAGGAATACTTTATGCTTTTAATACCCAACGTAATTTTAGAATTCACACAGCGATCGCTATTCTAGCAGTTACCCTCGGTTTAATCGCCCATATTAATGCCGTAGAAATGACTATCATTATCTTAACGTCTTCTTTAGTCATGGTGTTAGAATTATTAAATACGGCGATCGAGTCAGTAGTAGATTTAACGGTTAAACAAACCTATCACGAATTAGCTAAAATAGCTAAAGATTGTGCAGCAGGTGCAGTATTAGTCTCAGCGATCGCCGCTGTTTTAGTAGCTTGTTTTATTCTGTTACCTCCTTTATCTAGTATTTTCTTAACCCTTTGGAGTTAAACCTTGATCCTCGTTATTGATAATTACGACAGTTTTACCTATAATTTAGTTCAATATCTCGGTGAACTTCAAGAAAAGTTCCCTGTAGCTCAACCAATCAAAGTCTATCGTAACGACCAAATTGACCTAGAGACGATTACTCAAGCCAATCCTCATGGTATAGTAATCTCTCCAGGTCCAGGAAGACCAGAAGATTCGGGAATTTGTCCCCAACTAATCAGCTTATTAGGTCCAAAGATACCTATTTTAGGGGTTTGTTTAGGACATCAAAGTATCGGTCAAGTTTTTGGTGGTAAGATAATTAACGCACCTACTCTAATGCACGGTAAAACCTCAGAAATCTATCATCAAGGTGTAGGAGTATTCGCCAACCTCAGTAATCCCTTTACCGCGACTCGCTATCATAGTTTAATCGTAGCCAAAGATAACTTACCAGAGACCTTAGAAATTACCGCTTGGACAGAAGATAATATTATTATGGGTATCAGACATAAAGATTATCCCCACATTCAAGGGGTACAATTTCATCCCGAAAGTATCTTAACCAATTCTGGTAAAGAACTATTAGGCAACTTTTTAGCATCTCTGGGTTAAAAATTCCATGGAGAGAAGAAAATTTCTAATTTACACAGCAGCTAGTCTAGCTACGATCATATCTTGGCAAGGTTATCAAGCCCAAACCCCCAATAATAGCGTAACCATAGAATGGTTAGGACATATGAGCTTTTTATTCAGGGGAGAAGGAATAAGGGTACTAGTTAACCCCTTTGCGACCTTAGGATGTACCGCAGGTTATCGCTTACCCAGAGTAGAAGCAGATTTAGTACTATTGAGTAGTTTTCTCTTAGACGAAGGTTCAGCAGAAGACTTACCAGGTAATCCACAAGTCTTGTACGAACCGGGTGACTATCAATACCAAGGAATTAGATTTCAAGGGATTGGGATACCCCACGATCGCGAAGGAGGAAGACGTTTTGGTACAAACGTAGCCTGGAGTTGGACTATGGGAGGATTAAGAATACTACATTTAGGAGGAGCAGCAGCCCCTCTAGGAATAGAAGAGAGAATCCTAATGGGAAGTCCAGATATACTACTAGTACCAGTAGGAGGAGGACCAAAAGCTTATAATCCTTCCGAAGCGATAGAAGCAATTTCTGTACTTAATCCCAGAATAATCATCCCTACACAATATCTTACCCCGGCAGCTGACCCTTTACAATGTGATTTAGTCAACGTCGATGAATTCCTAAACTTAGCTAATGATTCGACTATACAGCGTTTAAATACTAATCAAATAACTATCTCAACTCAAAATCTTCCCACTGAGGGAAGTTTAATTAAAGTTTTTAACTATCAAAATCTCTTAACAGTCTAAAAATGCAAATACCAGCTAGTGAATACGCACAACGTCGTCAACAATTAATGGCAAAAATCGGTAAAGGAACAGCTATCTTTCGTAGCGCTCCTACCGCAGTGATGCACAATGATGTAGAATATCTCTATCGTCAGGACAGTGACTTTTTTTATCTGACAGGGTTTAACGAAGCAGAAGCAGTAGCAGTATTAGCCCCCCATCACGCCGAACATCAGTTTATTCTCTTTGTTCAACCAAAAAACCCCGAACTAGAAACCTGGACTGGTTACCGTTTAGGAGTAGAAGCAGCTAAAGAAGCATTAGGAGCAGATCTAGTCTATTCTATTGCAGATATCGAGAAAGAATTACCTCAATATCTAGCCACAGCAGAACGAATCTATTATCATTTAGGACGCGATCACACCTTTAATCAACTGATTCTCTCCATTTGGCAAAAATTATTAGCGACAATCCCTAGAAGAGGTACAGGACCTGTAGGAATCGAAGATCCTAGCTTGATTCTTCACCCCCTACGTCAGATTAAAAGTGACGCAGAAATAGAAATGATGCGCATCGCTACCGGTATCTCAGCGATCGCCCATAATCGCGCTCGTGAATTTACCCAAGTAGGACAATACGAGTATCAGGTGCAAGCAGAAATCGAACATACCTTCCGTCTCAATGGAGCTTTTGGTCCTGCTTATCCCTCAATCGTTGCATCTGGTGATAATGCTTGTATCCTACACTATACCGAAAATAATCGCCAAATTCAAGCAGGAGATTTACTCTTAATCGACGCGGGTTGCTCTTTTGGTTACTATAACGGCGATATTACCCGTACTTTTGCTGTAGATGGTAAATTCACAGCTGAACAACAAGCTATATATGATCTAGTTTTAGAAGCTCAACTCAAAGCTATTGAGCAGGTAAAAGCAGGAAATACTTACAACCAGTTTCATGATACCGCAGTAGCAGTAATCGTAGAAGGTTTACTAGAGTTAGGATTACTGGTAGGAGACAAAGAAGAAATCATCACCCAAGAAAAATATAAACCCTTTTATATGCACCGTACAGGACATTGGCTAGGTTTAGACGTTCACGACGTAGGATTATATAAAACTAATCCCGAAAATTGGCAAGTACTCCAACCAGGACATATACTTACAGTCGAACCGGGTATTTACATCGCTCCTAATTTCCAACCCGCAGAAGGTCAACCAGATGTACCCTCCCATTGGCGTGGTATTGGTGTTCGCATCGAAGATGATGTCTTAGTTACTCCCACAGGAAACGAAGTCTTAACCGCAGCTGTAGCTAAATAATATAGCGCTACTTTATTGCCAAGGTTACAGACACTACAGCAGTAATATCTTTTTCAACAGAAGAAGTATCATAAATACCATAGTCACTGACATCGGTAGAATTGCGACTAGTAATTTGAAAAACTCCAGTTCGAGCAGCGCGTAGGGATCCTACTTCTATTCCTGTACTTTCGGCGATCGCTTCAGCTCTAGCTTTAGCATCTTTAGTAGCTTCTGCTACCATTTCTACTCGTAATTGATCTAATTGAGTATAGAGATATTGTGGTGATTCAGAATAGAGATTTATACCCTGGGCTAGTAATTCTGAAGAAGTTTGGGATAAGTCAGTATATTTATCTACATCACTGGAACGAATTTCAAAACGTTGAGTTAAGCGATAAGCGAGAATCTCTCCTGTTTCTCTGCCATTATAATCTACTTCGGGAATAGAATAGGATTCAATAGCGCTAACGGTGATAACTTCATCAGGTACTTGTTGTGTTTTGAGATAAGCTCGCAAAATTGCGGTTTGTCTCATCAAATCTTGATATGCTGACTGAGGATCTTGTTGTTGAGTAGATACTGAAAAGCGCCAAATAATATAATCAGAAGTAATAGGTTGTTTAGCCGATCCAGTGACAACTAGAACATCATCAGCTCGTCTAATTGTTTTTAACCCTGTAGTAGCAATCCAAGAACTGATCACTAAAGATAAAGATAAAATCGTTAATCCCGCTAATAATTGTGGAAAGGGTTGAGAGTCTTTCATGATCCAAAAAATCCCCAGCTTGTTCTACTTTAAGACGTTAAAACAGAAATAATAGTTCCAATTTCCACTGGGAATCACAGCGATAAAGCTGTATCTCACGGATAAATTCTCGAAAATAAAAACGGCGTTCAGCTTCTGATAAGTCTAACCAAAATTGGGGTAAAGAAATGGTTGGAGCGATCGCTATCAGATTAATTGGGGGTAATTGAGCGATTTTTCCTTCTAGAGTAGCTATTTCGGTTTTTAATTGGTAGATACGTCTCGTAGCTGTTTGAGAGTCAAAAATACCTTGAGTTTCTAGTTGGGGAATTTGCGCAATAATATCTTGCTTTTGCTTAATTTCAGCCTTAAGAGTGGTTTTAAAATCTTCTAACCCTACTGTTTGTCGAGTTGACACTGCTTGAGGTAAATCTAGACAGATACGTTCAATAGTAGCAGTCAAAACCTGATCATAGGCGATCGCCCCACATTTAGGACTTTTTGGACAATCTCTCGTCCTCAGATAAAGATACTCGGTTTTTTGTTTTGCTTTAGTTACTTTAGTGATATTGAGGGTATGCTGACATTCTTGACAGACTACTAAACCGGCGAGGGAACGAGATGCACTCGCACTACGAGGAGGTAAACTACGATTACGTTTTAATAATCGATCGATTTGCGCAGCTTCTTCCTTGGAGAGAATAGGGGTATGGGTATTAAGCATAATTTCTCCAGTAGAAGAGCCTAAATTACCACGATAGACAGGATTAATTAACCAGTTGCGCGCGGTAGAAACAGCAATTTTTTTAGCGTATTTCTTCTCTAGATAACGTTGACTTTTGCGCAAACAACCATATAATAAAAAATGTTCAAAAAAGTCCTTAACTACAGGTGCAGTAGCGCGATCAACCAGATAGCGATCTTGACCTCTACGATAACCATAGGGTGCTTTTCCAGGTGGTGGAAGGGTTTTAATCCTTTTATTTGCGTGTCCTCGACGTAAGTTACGACTATTGAGTTGAGTATTAATTCTGCTCAATATTTGACTAAGATTAGATTTTAGTGTTGAGGTTTGATAGTCTTCTGCTAAACCGATAACTTCTATTCCTAGACTTTCTAATTGTACTAGGCGATCGCTTATTTCTGATAAAGAATCCCCTAACTCTACTAAACTACGCAATAACAAACGTTGGGGGGGTTGAGATTGACAATCTAGACATAATTGTTTTAGCTGTTCACGGTTACCGATATCTTGATAGATATATTCTGCTGCTATCTCCTCCCTTGGGGATGTATCTAATAAGGGATCAATATAAATATAAGCGATCGTTAACAATGGTTCCTACTTAAAATTCACTACAATATTGAGTTATTTTTATTATATACCCTAGCCTGGTTGCTGCCACTTTTTTTACCTTTCCGAGGAAGTAAAAGGTTATTGGCAAGCCTTACACTGTGGTAATATATAGTTAAATTATCGAACTAAAACCAAGTTAAGATATGCGTTTTATCAATCAAAGAGACTTTCTAAAAAGCAATAGTAAATTTCGCAAGTTTCTCTTATTATCAATTATTGTTGGCTTATTTTTAGTTTTAGTTCAAATAATTTCTAGCTTTCTCAATAAATCAGAAATTGCCCCAGATATTCACTATCTTAAGACAATTCCTCCCCAAGCAGAACAGGTTGAAACAGGTATTTTTGCCCTTAATCTCTACAATCTTGAGGTGTCAAGTAATACTTACTACCTGGATTTTTATATCTGGTTTAAATGGAAGGGTGAAATAGATCCTACTGAGAGTCTAGAATTTGGTAATGGTGTAGAACAATGGGGTATGACTTCAGTTCCTATTTATGAAAAGCCAGAAGAACTACCCGATGGCAGTTACTATCAAGTATGGAGAGTAGAAAGCAGGTTTGTACAACCACTAATTCTTAATCGATATCCTTTGGATCAGCATAGTTTAAACATCCTGGTGGAAAATTCCATTTATACCATCGATCAACTAGTTTATATTGCTGATTCCACACAGTCAGGCTATTCAGCTGGTATATCCATTCCTGATTGGAAGATTCAGGGTTTTAACCTGTCGAGTATGGTACGTCAATATCCCAGTAACTTTGGCGATCCTCGGATTGGAGAGAAACCTCAATACTCAATTGTTCGATATTCTTTGAATATAACTCGACCTGCAAACTTCTTTGTTTGGAAGCTTTTGTTACCTTTAATAATTGTTGTTGCTGTTAGTTGGGGTCCTTTGTTATTAAATCCACAACATATTGACTCAAGAATTACATTACCCGTAACAGGTCTTTTAACAGCTGTATTCTTACAACAATCTTACTCAGCTAATCTGCCAGATATTGGCTATTTAGTTTGACTAGATAAAATATACGTCATAGTATATATTCTCATTTTTATTTCTATACTAGAAGCAATTGTAACCGCTGAATGGATTCAGAATGAAACTCCAAACGGTTACCAGCGAACTGTGAAACTTGATAGAATGATGTTAACAATTCAACCCATTGTTTTAATTGTTAGTATTGTGCTAATAATTCTCTTGTCTTAGCAATTTTTTACCCTATTTTAATATAGTTAGGTTGTGATTCAATTCTCCTAAACCAACTAAGTATAGCAGGATAACCACATAAATCAAATCCTCCCTCTTCTGCGACATGGGTATAAGCGTATAAACCAATATCAGCGATACTATAATTATCCCCTACAAAAAACCTGTGTCTAGTGAGATGTTGTTCCATCACATCTAAAGCTGCATAACCTTTAGGTTGTTTTTCGGCTAAAATCCCTCGATATTTTTCCGCACCATTGAGATAACGAATCAGATAACGAGATGTAGCGATATAGGGTTCATGACTATACTGTTCAAAGAATAACCATTGGAGCACTTGAGCACGTTTTAGTCTATCATTGGGGAAAAATTCGCTATTTTCACTCAAGAAATACATAATTGCGTTGGATTCCCATAAAAATTGTCCCCCTTCCCATTCTAGTACAGGTATTCTCCCATTAGGATTTTTTTGGAGAAATTCTGGTGTACGAGTCTGTTGTTCGATAATATTAATATTAATCCATTGAAAAGGTTGCTGTAATTGTGTTAAAAGTAGTTTGACTTTATAACAATTTCCCGAATTAACATCACCGTAAACTTTAACCATTTGTTCTCTATGTTATCTTCTCTGCGTTTAATTTTAGCTGTAAATATCTCTAGGTTAATTACTTTTTTGGTAAAAACTTTACAATTAGGTGCAGCTAGCGTCTTACCTGGGGCGATCGCTTTACGTCTTTATCCCGAGATACTCTCTTTAATGTGTCAACAGATTAGTCAGGGTATTATTTTAGTTTGTGGAACTAATGGTAAAACTACTACTTCTTTATTAGTTAAAAATATTCTTACTCTACAAGGTTATAAAGTTGTCCACAATGAAACTGGTGCTAATCTAGTTAATGGGTTAGTTACCGCTTTAATTAATCAAGCTAATTGGCAAGGAAAATTAAGAGCAGATTATGGTATTTTAGAAGTAGATGAGAATATTTTACCACTGGTTGTAGATACAATTCAACCTAAGTTTATTTTAGCTCTTAATTTATTTCGTGACCAGTTAGATCGCTATGGGGAAGTTGATAGCATTAGTCAACGTTGGCAACAGGCGATCGCTAATCTTCCTACTGAAACTATAGTTATTCTCAATGGTGATGATCCTACCCTAGCTTATTTAGGTCAAAATTTAACACAACCAGTCTTCTTTTTTGGTTTAAATCAACCTGAACTCTCTGTAGATATTCTCGACTATGCTACTGATTCTACTTATTGTCCTCGTTGTGGTTCTGCTTTAGATTATCACCATATTTATCTCTCTCATTTAGGTGATTTTCATTGTCATAACTGCGGTTTTACTAAACCAGAATTAGCTATTAATAGTCAAGAATGGTCACAAATTTTAATAGGAGTTTATAATAAATATAACACTATAGCAGCAGTTTTATTAAGTTTAAAAATAGGTATAAAAGCAACAATAATCAATCAAGCCATAACGCAATTTAAAGCAGCTTTTGGGAGAGCAGAAGAAATAATCATTGATAACAAAATCGTCAAAATATTATTAGCGAAAAATCCTGTAGGACTAAATGAAACAATCAGAGCAGTACACCAAGCTAATCAAGGAGAAAATACTGTTACATTATTAGTCTTAAACGATCGCACTCCTGACGGAACAGATGTATCATGGATTTGGGATGTAGATACAGAACAATTAACCCAATTACAGGGTAAAATTATTGTTAGTGGCGATCGCACTTATGACTTAGCATTACGAATGCAGTATAGTAATCCCTCCCCTGAACATTTAATCGTTATTGATAACCTCTCTACAGCGATTAAAACTGCTTTAGATAACACCCCAATGGCAGTACCCCTTTATATCTTACCTACCTATTCAGCCATGCTAGAAGTAAGACAACTACTCACAGGTAAAAAAATTCTTTAATTAGGGAAGGGGACTTAGCAAAACTGTCCCCCTAAAGAGCAATCAAAGTATATTTATCTAAGTTGTTCGAGGATTTCTTCATCTAGAGAAAAATCAATCTCTTTTTTATCTCTTCCTGAAGCTAGATAGTCGTTTTCCCAGGAGTCTTTTAACCCTGAGACTAGATCGTATTGGGGTTGCCAATTTAAATCCGTCATAGCTTTGTGAACATCAGCAAAAAAGTGCTGTACTCTGATAGGGAAAGGTTTATTCTTACCGAAGTTAAAGTCTTCAGGATTGTAATGTAAAATACGAACCTGATCCCGAGATTTACCCATAGCTTCAGCACAAGCATAGGCTAAACCGTCAAAAGTGACGTAACGTTCACCAGAAATATTATAAATCTGACCAACAGCTTGGGGATTACCTAAAACCGCAGCCATAGCAGTAGCTAAATCAGCTACGTGTCCGAATTGAGTAATATGTAAGCCATTTCCTGGAATAAGTACAGGGCGATCGCGCCAGAGACGGTCAAAAAACCAAGCTTCTAAATCATTATAGTTTTGTGGTCCATAGATATAAGTAGGACGTATGGAAGTCCAAGGTAACCCTATTGTCTCTAGATATGCTTCTGTCTCATATTTACCGCGGTGACGACTTTTGGGATCTACAGGATCTCCTTCTTGATGGGGTAGTTGATCAGTAGGTAGATAAACTCCCGCGGAACTGACATAGACGAAGTGTTGGACTCTAGCTTGGAAGATTTCCCCTAGGGGTTGAGTATCGCTTAATTCTCGTCCATTATTATCAAAAATAGCGTCAAATTCTTCTTTAGCTAGTTTTTCTGTTAATTCTGTAGGAGAAGTGCGATCGCCGATGATTTGTTGGACACCTTCGACGGGAAGGGGTTTATTGCCCCGATTAAATAACACAACAGAATGACCCGCAGCTACTAAAGTTTTGGTTAGATAAACTCCAATAAAACGAGTTCCCCCCATGATTAAAATGCGCATATATTTCCTCTTTGATTTAAACCTTAAGTAAAGTTACGGCAATATTACCCGAAAAACAGACATCTACATCGCTTCCTGGCGATCGCTCTCTTTGGGCGTATTCACCGTGATAATAGTATAAATCCCCTTCTATTCGATAATTAACTGGTAAAGGATGATTACTAGGTTCACAGAAGATAATTTCTGGTTCTGGTTTTCCTGTTTCTAGGTGAGGTAGATTGACATTCCAAAAGTAACCAGGTTCGAGAGTTTTGACTAACAATACTTCTAACACCTTTTTGGTGAGATTAGTAGCTTTTGACCAATCTATCTCTAGGGGTTTTTTAATCCAATGAGAAATCGCTATACCTGGGATACCGTGAATCGCTGCTTCTCTTACCGCTGCTACCGTACCAGAGGTATAAACATCTACACCAAGATTACCTCCCGCATTGATACCTGAAAGGACGTATTTAGCTTCCTGATTCAGGTGAGTAATAGCGATACGCGTACAATCTGCAGGTGTTCCATCTATAGCGTAGGCTGTCTCATTGCGACGTTGTACCTGAATAGGGCGATGAGTGGTAAACTGATGTCCACAACCTGAGAGATGGTCTTTTGGTGCTACAACTAGATTCTCTAAGGCAATCGCCTTGGCTAATGCTTCTAACCCTGGTGCATCAATTCCATCATCGTTAGTTAAAATAAACATCTTTGCTGTTTTTCTCTTGATTCAATGTAATTGTAACTTCAATTAGCTGCGAAAATATAAGGATTAACCTAACCAATTCCAGACCAATGAAACGTTTACTACTCAGCTTATTATTATGCACTCTCTTAGTGAGTAACATTTTTTCTACCCCAGCTTGGGCTACGAGTGTTGATGATTTCCCACCCCCTGATAGCAATACCTGGGTGATTGACCAAGCAGAGGCTATCAGTCGCGCCAACGAGGGCAAATTAAGCACTAATCTAGCTAATTTAGCCAAAAACACCGGAAATGAGCTGAGAATCGTCGTACTTCGTCGTCTTGATTATGGCGAAAATATCGCTAGTTTTAGCGACGAACTCTTTGAGACTTGGTTTCCTACTCCTGAGACTCAAGCTAATCAAACTTTAGTAGTTTTGGATACCTTAACTAATAATGCTACTTTACGTCGGGGGGAAAATGTCCAATCTCTTCTCGACGATGCTAAAGTTAATAGCATTTTAGAAGAAACGATTCAAGTTAACCTCAAACAGGGTGATAAATATAATCAAGCTATCCTAGAAACAGGCGATCGCCTAGTGGCGATTCTTGCCCAAGAAGCAGATCCAGGACCGACTCAAATCGCCGAACCCCTTAAGCTTGAGGGGACTTTCACCGAAGCGGAAGACACTAAAAAAGGTAGCGCTACTTTGTGGGTAATTGGACTATTAGTTTTAGCTACAATTATCCCCATGGCTACTTACTTTTTTTACGTTGGCTTTTCCAACTAATCCTGAATATATTCTGTACCTGTAACCAAAGCAAACTCAGCCCGCATAAATTCTCTTCCTAAGTAGGCAGCGTGATCTAACATAGTAAGAGGACATGGTTGAGTTTGCTCAACAATTTTGACACAGATTTCTTTTGCGCTTCTACCAGTGAACACTTGTTCTGGCTGACGTTCTACTTTTCCTTTCGCGGGTATCACTTTTCCTGTAGCGGGATCTGCGGCTAAACCCTGTTCATTGATAATATTGCTATAGTGTTTGGCACAAATGAGTTTAGCTTCGCGATCTAAATAGATAATAAAGTACCCACCAGGATCTAAGGCTATATCTCGCTTAGATAATTCTTGGTCAATAGCGGTAATAGAGTCTATCAGTTCAGTCATCACCAGATAAATTTCCTTAAAAGACCGCTACTTATAATACCATGTTCCTTAGTCAGATGCCCAGGCTTCTTGTGGAATTAGATCAATGATTCTATCTCTGAGTAAAAAGTCGTTTTCTTCTAATTCTTTCTCGATACAGCGCCATTCTCCATTAGGAAAAAACTGACAAAGGCTATAAATTCTCTGTTGGCGACTGACTCGCCCGGTTTGGACTAACTGTAGGGTTTCTTCTTGGATCATACTGATCGAATAGCTTCTTGTGATTGTTGCCATAGTCACACCTCACGCTTATTTAGTCTCTATCTCGATCTTAGCTTATTTAACTGCTAGAATATATCAAGATTTATTGCATCGATAATCTTAAGATTCTTATTAACTAAAATTTGACGACAGACAAGTGTACAATACAGACTATTATCTTTGGACACAACAACAAGCAGAAGTCTTGAAAAAAGCGGCATTAGAAGATATTGACTGGCTAAATCTTATTGAGGAAATTGAGGGGTTGGGTAAAAGCGAAAAGAGAAGGTTAGAAAGTTACCTGACTCAGTTAATGGTTCATTTGTTTAAATTATCTTTTTGGTCAACAGAAAAACAGTATAACCAAAAACACTGGGAAACAGAAGGGCTCTCGGTGTACATGCGGTGATAAGCTTTCACAAGAATGGTTATAGGCAAGAGATGCAAGAGATGCAAGAGATGCAAAAGAGAAGAAAGTGAACTTTAAATACAATTTACCCCATAGTGCCGAGAGAGCCAACAGAAGTAGCTGATTTTCGCTATGAAATTGACAAAGTTTTACAAGATAATCCCTCTTTAAATTATTTAGCTTAACCGCGAGAAGCCTCAAGCTTTATTTTCTCAAATAAGCGTGAGATGAATCGCGTCCTTATTT
>RECR01000057.1 GCA_007693955.1 Gloeocapsa sp. DLM2.Bin57 | reverse complement strand
TATATTGCTCAAAGCTTTGAGGGATACCTCCACCATCATTAAACCCGATGGCGCTTTTGTGGTACATTGTACCCCATAAATGTATCAGAACTAGATAGAAGATTCATTAGACCTTACCAAAACGACGCTCTCGACGCTGATAATCAGCTAAAGCCTTATGGAATTCCTGACGGTTAAAATCCGGCCAGAGTGTGTCGGTAACGTATATCTCAGCGTAAGCCATTTGCCAGAGTAAAAAATTACTGATGCGCATTTCCCCACTGGTGCGAATCAATAAATCGGGATGAGTTAACCCCGCGGTGTACAAATGTGACTCCCATACCTCCTCGGTTATTTCTTCAGGAGTTAATTTACCCTCAGCTACCAATGAAGCGATCGCCCGACAAGCTTGTAAAATTTCCTGTCTTCCTCCATAATTAGTGGCTACGGTAAAGTCAATATCCTGATTATCCTTAGTATCCTCCATCGAGCGAGAGATTTCTTTTTGTAGAGATATAGGTAAAGCTTCCAGATTCCCCACAAAGCGAATTTTGATTTTTTCTGAGCACATTTCCTGTAACTCTCGACGTAAAACCCGCTCAAACAGAGTCATCAAAAATTCTACCTCTTCTAGAGGTCTTCCCCAATTTTCCGTAGAAAAAGCATAAACAGTTAAAGCGGGTATCCCCCAATCCTTACAACAACGCAGTAACTCTTTGAGAGTATCTACACCCTTTTGATGACCCATGATACGGGGTTTTCCCTGATTTTTTGCCCAGCGACCATTTCCATCCATAATCACCGCTACATGACGGGGAAGACGAGACTTATCTAAATCAGGTGGTAACTCTTTGAGTATTGGCTTAACAGTCATGTTTATTTCTTATCTTCTGAGGAGGGTAACTTTAACCAACGTTTTAATTTTAGCCACTTAAATTGTAAATATAAATTTGTTCCTAACCATTGCCATATTTTTTGCCAACGTCCCCAATTTTCTCTAACATCTTGATTCCCTTGGCTCAGTTTAGCCTCTAATTGTTCCTTAAGAGCAGTACTAGTTAAAAACCGATTTAAAATACCCTTTTGAGCTAAAGAAATTGACCCTGTTTCCTCAGACACAACGATACAGAGAATATCTTCTATTTGTTCAGTAATTCCCATAGCTGCGCGATGACGAGTACCATATTGAGCAGGGGCTGTACGTTCTGATAATGGTAGAATAGTTCCTGCTGAAGCGATACGACCATTTTTGATGATCATTGCTCCATCGTGTAACAGGGTCTTTTTTTGAAAAATAGTCTGTATTAACTCCTTAGAAACATCAGCATTAAGACTAATTCCTGGTTGCAGTAAAATACGATTATTAATCGGGGTTTTAGTTTCTATAACAATTAAAGCTCCCGTGCGATTTTGAGAAAGTTCTTTAACAGCTTCTACTAATTGATCAACAAACCCTCTAGTTTGACTAGAAATCTTTTGTGAGGTAATAAATAAACCCAATAACTCTCCCCGTCCCAATTTTTCCAAAAAGCGACGTAATTCTAACTGAAAGCTCATAGCGATAACGATGATCGCTCCCAAGACGATTTTATCTAAAATTCGTGAAACTAACTCTAACCCTGACTGTTTACTGAGGAAGGTTGCTACTACAATGATGATCAAACCTTGAATTAGCCAACGTGCGCGACTATCTCGGATAATCACTAGTAGCAACAAACACAGTCCTACAGATAAGAGCAGATCAATTCCCTGGTGCAATTTTAGATAAGATCGTAGGTTGAGCAAAAGATTACTATTGACCAAACCCCACAGAAGCATTGAACTTCGACTTATTTACAGAGAATCTCACGTGAGCTTATTCTATCATTATTATTCTTGTTCGAGTAATCTTTCGGGGAAAAGATCCTGATTTAATAAGTCTGCGTAGGTTTCTCGACGTAGAATCAGATTAGCTTCTCCATCTCTCACTATAACCCCTGCAGGACGTGGTAACCGATTGTAATTAGATGCCATACTATAATTATAAGCTCCCGTCGCCATCACTACTAGGATATCTCCTGCGGAGGTTTCAGGTAACTGCGCTGAGTGAATGACGATATCACCTGATTCGCAATGTTTTCCCGCTATGGTTACCTCTTGAGTTAGGGGTGCAGACAGACGATTGGCGATCGCGCAACGATAGACAGATTGATAGGTAATGGGGCGAGGATTATCAGACATTCCCCCATCTACAGCTAGATACTTACGGATTCCTGGTACAGTTTTACTAGAGCCTATAGTATAAGCTGTAATACAGGATGAACCAATCAAAGAGCGTCCAGGTTCAATCATTAATTTAGGTAGAGGTAAACCCTGTTCTACACAAGCAGAAGTAATACCTTTAGAGACTAATTCTACCCATTGGTCGATACTAGGTGGATCATCTTGTTCAGTGTAGCGAATACCCAAACCTCCACCCACGTTTAAAGTGGTAATAGGTAACCCATAGCTAAGAGCTTGTTTTTGCCAACTTACCATTAATTTAGCTAAATCTTGGTGAGGTTGACATTCAAAGATTTGCGAACCAATATGAGCGTGTAAACCAATACAATTGAGATGGGATGTTTCCGAGACAAATTGAAATAAAGCCTTTAAATCATTAGGATCAAAACCAAACTTACTATCTAAATGTCCTGTACGTATATACTCATGGGTATGACATTCAATCCCTGGAGTCAAACGTAACATGATCTTAACTTGTTTATTTTGCCAGGCTGCCAATTGTCTTAATTCAGCCCAATTATCAACTATAATGGTACAGTTATGCTCTATAGCTAAGAGCAATTCAGGGATAGATTTATTATTGCCATGAAAATAGACATGATCTTGGGGATTGATACCTAACTTATCTAAAGCTTGTATAGCTGTATAGATTTCTCCACCAGAAACCACATCAAAACCGAAACCCTCACTAGCTACGATACCACAGACAGCTAGACAATTCCAAGCCTTAGAAGCGTAGATAGCTTGACTAATTCCCCCATAGAACTTATTTAAAGCTTCCTGATACTGTTGACAAGCTGTTCTCAAGCTCATTTCGTCTAATATATATAAAGGAGAACCAAAACGTTCTACTAAAGAGATAACATCACATCCCCCAATCTCCAAATGATCTTCAGCATTAATTCTTGATGTCAAAGGTAGTAAACCCTGATTGATTGAGTCTGACGAACCTAGATAATCAGCTCCAGAATTAAAACTTTTTACTTGTGTTGATACCATAATTACTCATTGATACGTTCACTTTTAGTGTACAATGAAAAATTGTGAATAAAATCATCATCCAACTAGAATCACTCAAATCACAATATCTTGAACAAGTAGTCAACCTAGATCAAACCTGTCTAGGTGGACTATGGAACTATAGTGGTTATCAACGAGAAATAGACAGTCCCAATAGTACAGCATTAGTACTCAATCTAGTTCCGAAAAACCAAATTATCGGACTAGGTTGCTTTTGGGCGATTTTAGAAGAAGCTCACCTCACCGTAATCGCTATTGAACCTGATTATCAAGGTCAAGGTTTAGGACAACTGCTGCTATGTAACCTACTCCAACAAGCTGTCGGACAAAAATTAGAGCGAGCAACCCTAGAAGTAAAAACCTCCAATCAAATTGCTCTGAGTTTATACAAAAAATTTGGCTTTCAAATCGCAGGAATAAGAAAAGGCTACTATCAAAAAACGCAAGAAGACGCGCTTATCTTGTGGCAAAATGGCATAAATAAACCAGAATTTCGAGAAAACCTGACAAAATGGCAAAAAGAGGTCAAAAATCGTCTAGCCAAAAATGATTGGACCTATAGAGAAGAATAATTCGGGATCGGTTGCTGTACTTTAGACAACATATACCTAACTAGCCTGTGCTAAAATCAAAAAACAAGGGCAAGCAGCAGGTGAACAAAAAAAATCATGTTTGAACGCTTCACAGAAAAAGCAATCAAAGTTATTATGTTAGCCCAAGAGGAAGCGCGCCGCTTGGGTCATAATTTCGTGGGTACAGAACAAATCCTTCTCGGCTTAATCGGAGAAGGAACAGGAGTCGCAGCTAAAGTACTCAAATCCATGGGCGTTAATCTTAAAGACGCTCGTACAGAAGTAGAAAAAATTATTGGTCGTGGTTCGGGTTTTGTCGCGGTAGAAATACCCTTTACCCCCAGAGCCAAAAGAGTTCTAGAACTATCTCTAGAAGAAGCTCGCCAACTAGGACATAATTATATCGGTACGGAACACTTGCTGTTAGGGTTAATTCGTGAAGGAGAAGGCGTAGCAGCAAGAGTCCTCGAAAACCTCGGGGTAGATCTATCCAAAGTCAGAACCCAAGTAATTAGAATGCTAGGGGAAACCGCCGAAGTAAGCGCGGGATCAACCTCTACAGGAAGAAATAAAACACCTACCCTAGATGAATTTGGCTCAAACTTAACCCAAATGGCTAGCGAAGGAAAATTAGACCCAGTAGTAGGCAGACAAAAAGAAATAGAACGTGTTATTCAAATTCTCGGACGCAGAACTAAAAATAACCCCGTCTTAATCGGTGAACCAGGTGTAGGTAAAACAGCGATCGCCGAAGGCTTAGCTCAACGCATCGCTAACAAAGATATACCCGATATCCTCGAAGATAAACGCGTGGTAACCCTAGATATAGGCTTACTAGTCGCGGGAACAAAATACCGCGGGGAATTTGAAGAACGTCTGAAAAAAATTATGGATGAAATTCGTCAAGCGGGTAACGTAGTACTTGTAATTGACGAAGTACATACACTAATAGGAGCAGGAGCAGCAGAAGGGGCGATCGACGCAGCCAATATCCTGAAACCAGCTCTAGCCAGAGGAGAACTACAATGTATAGGCGCTACTACCTTAGATGAATATCGTAAACACATCGAAAGAGACGCAGCCCTAGAAAGACGCTTTCAACCAGTAATGGTGGGTGAGCCTAGCGTAGATGAAACTATCGAAATCCTCTATGGACTACGAGAACGCTATGAACAACACCATAAACTCAAAATTCTCGATGAAGCCCTCGAAGCAGCAGCTAAACTCTCCGATCGCTACATATCAGACCGCTATCTACCCGATAAGGCGATCGACTTAATCGATGAAGCAGGCTCAAGAGTACGTCTATTAAACTCCCAATTGCCACCTGCAGCTAAAGAACTAGATAAAGAACTACGTCAAATCCTGAAAGAAAAAGACGACGCAGTCAGAGCACAAAACTTCGATAAAGCGGGAGAACTACGCGATCGCGAAATGGAAATCAAAGCCCAAATCAAAGCGATCGCCTCCTCCAAAAAAACCGACTCAGACAACGAAATGCCCTCGGTTGGACCAGAAGAAATCGCTCAAATCGTCGCCTCATGGACAGGAGTACCCGTTAATAAACTCACCGAAAGCGAGTCGGAAAAACTCCTCCACATGGAAGACACCCTGCATCAGCGTCTGATTGGACAGGAAGACGCCGTTAAAGCCGTCTCTCGTGCTATACGACGGGCCCGGGTTGGTCTGAAAAACCCCAACCGTCCTATCGCTAGCTTCATCTTCTCAGGACCTACAGGAGTAGGTAAAACCGAATTAACCAAATCCTTAGCCGCTTATTTCTTCGGTTCAGAAGACGCGATGATTCGTCTGGATATGTCCGAATACATGGAGCGTCATACCGTCTCTAAACTAATCGGCTCTCCCCCTGGATACGTGGGTTATAACGAAGGTGGACAACTTACTGAAGCTGTACGTCGTCGTCCTTATACCGTAGTACTATTCGACGAAATCGAAAAAGCTCACCCTGACGTCTTTAACCTCCTCCTACAAATCCTCGAAGATGGACGTCTTACCGACGCTAAAGGTCGCACCGTAGATTTTAAAAACACTCTACTGATTATGACCTCCAATATCGGCTCTAAAGTCATCGAGAAAGGTGGTGGTGGTCTCGGGTTTGAATTTGCCGAAGATCAAAGCGAATCTCAATACAACCGTATTCGTTCCTTAGTTAACGAAGAACTGAAAAACTACTTCAGACCTGAATTTCTCAACCGTCTTGATGAAATTATCGTCTTCCGTCAACTCAATAAAGAGGAAGTTACCGAAATCGCTGATATCCTCCTCAAAGACGTCTTTAAGCGTCTTACAGAGAAGCAAATCACCCTAGATGTAACCAGCAAATTTAAAGAACGTCTCGTCGAAGAGGGTTACAACCCAGCTTATGGCGCGCGTCCTCTACGTCGTGCTATTATGCGTCTTCTTGAAGATGTTCTCGCAGAAGAAATACTCTCGGGTAAAGTCCAAGAAGGAGATCAAGCTCTCGTGGATATCGACTCTGAAGGTAAAGTATTCATTACCAAACAAGATAAACCTCAGTTAATGATTCCTGTTACCGAATAAGGTTGTATCTCCCTAACCCCCTTATGAGCCCCCTCAAAGGGGGCTTTTTTCTGGAATTTTATGTATAACTTTTCTTCCGTTATTAACAATTTAGATACTTTCCTAGTCTGTGGTTTAGGTAGTCTTGGTCAAAATTGTGTGATTGCTCTCAAAGAATTTGGGGTTAAAGTAATTGCTATTGAACAAACAGCAGAAATTCCATGGGAACTTAAGAAAGTACCAGAATTATTAGACGATTTAATCATCGGTGATTGTCGGGATTTGGCGATTTTACAAAAAGCGAAAATCAAAGATTGTCGGTCAATTTTAATCGTTACTAGTGATGAAGAAGTTAACGTAGAAACCGCTATTAATGCTAGGGAAATTAATAGTAAAATACGCATCATTATGCGTTCATGTCAAGAAAAATTAAACGATTTACTCAGTAAACAATTGGGTAACTTTTTTGCTGATGAACCCGCCCATTTAACCGCTTTAGCTTTTGCTTTAGCTGGTTTAGGTAATGAAACTATTGGTATTTTAAATTTAGCTGGACAACGGTTACAAATTATTCAACGTCAACTTAAACCAACGGATAATTGGTGCTATAATCGTAAAGTTCATGAACTCAATACTCAAAAGAGAATTGTTTTAGGTCATTATTCTCTAGCTGTGTCGTTAAAATATAATTTTCATCAATGGGATTCAGAAGTAGTTTTACATCCAGGAGATACAATTATCTATATAGAAATGGTGGATAAATTCTCTTTAGGATATTCTCCACCTGTTAAAAAGAAATCACGTCTTGTTAATTTTTTACAAACTTTTCAAGGGGAAATTAAACAATTTACTCAGTTTAAATTTATCCGTAAAGTTCGCAGCGTGGCTATTGTCGCTAGTCTAACTATTATATTTTTATTATTTTTGGGTACATTTTTATTTGCTAAATATTATGTAGGAACAAATTGGCTTTATGCTTTTTATGCTACTGCTATTCTTTTATTAGGTGGTTATGCTGATTTATTTGGGGATTTAGAACCAAATCCAGAAATCTTACCTTGGTTACAATTATTCGCTTTAAGCTTAACGATTATTGGGACAGTTTTTGTCGGTCTTTTATATGCTTTAATAACTGATAATCTCTTATCTTCTAAGTTTGAATTGATTTTAAATCGTCCCCCCATTCCTAAAGAACAACATCTGGTTTTAGTCGGTTTAGGAAAAGTTGGACAAAGAGTAGCTAATCTTTTACAAGAGTTAAAAGAATCCTTAGTAGCTATTAGTTTTGAAGATAATATTAATAGAGCTAATTTACCCAATATTCCCATAGTTATAGGCAATTTTCAAGAAGCTTTAACTCAAGCTAATATCCCTCAAGCTAAAAGCGTTATTATTACTACTAATAATCCCATGCTTAACCTAGAAATAGCTTTAACTATTCGCAATCTCAATCCTAGTAGTAATTTAGTGATTGGTACTTATCAAACAGGAGTAAGTTATCAATTAACTCGTCTGCTTGATAATACACAAGTTATAGGAACATATACCGTAGCTGCTGAAGCTTTCGCTGGTGCTGCTTTCGGTGAAAATATTTTAGCTTTATTTCGTCAGAATAATCAAACAATTTTAACAACAGAATATCAAATCGAAGCTAATGATACTCTTAATGGACTATTGATTTCGGAAATTAATTATGGTTATGGAGTGGTAGTGATATTTTATCAAACTCCTAACCAAGAACCCCTATTTATTCCCTTAGAAGATTTACGCGTCTCATCAGGCGATCGCATCATTGTTTTAGCTACTATTGAAGGATTGCGTACCATAGAAAGAGGCAATATAGATATTATCTCTCGTTGTTGGCAAGTTCACTTAGAAAAAGCCTTAACTCAAGACGCTATTTTTGATGGTGCTAATATTATTAGTAGAATCACAGGATGTCCCATACCTTTAGCTAGAGAGTTAGTCAATAATCTTCCCCAAACTATACCTATTCCCCTTTATCAACATCAAGCTGAACGTTTAGTGAGAGATTTAAAAAAAGCCTTAGTTAATGCTTATTTAGAGAATATATCTTAAGGTAATTCTCGTAAATATTCCCTTAATTTTTCTCTACCCTGACTATCTAATTTTTGCCATAATAAATCATAAGCAATTAATCTGAAATGACCTTTCTCATTGTTTAAAATCTGTATCCCTAACTTTAACCCTTCTTCCCCATATTGTAAAGCAATATTGAGAGTATTAGTTAAAGCAGCTATTCTCATTTTTTTGGTTTCTTGAATAAATTCTGGTTGGATATTCATTTACTTAAAATTAATGCCACTGCTTCCCCAATAATAACATCTTTAGAGACCATTTTGGCGATTTCTTGTCCCGTATATTCTCCCTCAAAAGCTTCTTTAGCTGTTGCTTTTAAAGCTAAATCATAAGCATCCTCTAAAGTTTCTTTTAATTCCTCTTCTGTTAAATAAGTTCCTCCTGTTTTGCGTCTTTTATTGGTGCGTTGAATTTCCTTGACTGCATTAGCGATGGATAAATCCCAAGAACGGGTAGTTCTTTTTTCTACCTTTTGTTTAAGCAAATGTAATAGTAACACTTTACCAAAACTAAAAATTTTATTGAGCTTATCATCTTTGCTCATTTCGGTGAGATCATCTATCAATAATAAAGCATCTGCAACATTTCCAGCTAACAATAACTCTTTTACTTCTAATAACTCTTCCATAATTGACCTAAAACCTAAAACCGTTCCACCTAAAACCGTTCCACCTAATCATAATCTTGCCATAATTTAGTAGTTTGACGCAGACTGCGATAATCCCCATTACCTAAAATTAAATGATCTAATAAAGGTATATCTAAAAATTGAGCCGCTTTGAGTAATTGTGTGGTTAAATTGAGATCTTCGGTTGAGGGTTCTGTATTGCCTGACGGGTGATTATGAGCAATAATTAATTTAGTCGCACCTTGTCGAATCGCTTCGCGGAAAATTTCCCGAGGATGGGCTAAAGTTTCTGTTGCTGTACCAATACTAATTACTCTAGTACTAATCAGAGCGTTTTTTACGTCTAACATTAGTATGGCAAAACGTTCTTGAGTTTGCCACATCAGATCATGGCTAAACGCTGCTGCTGCTGCATCAGGACTATCAATAATAGCACGTTGATTAGGTCTTAGTTGAAAGACACGCTTACCTAATTCAATCGCTGCTAGAATAGTAGTGGCTTTAGCAGGACCTATCCCTGGTATTTTCATTAATTCTTGGGGGTTGATATCCCGTAAGACATCGAGAGGATCTCTTCTATCTTGAGCTAATTCCTGTAAGATATATTGACCTAATCCTACCGCTGAGAGTTTACCTTTTCCTTGACCAGTACCTAGTAAAATAGCGATCAGTTCAGCATTAGAGAGACTTTTTGTGCCTATATCTAGCAACCTTTCCCGAGGACGTTCATTAAGGGGTAAATCAGCTATTCTAAGATTGTAAACCATTACTATAAATTATAGGTACTATACAATCTTAGTGTAACAAAAATAGCTACATATTTAATTAATTTTTGTAACTGCGACGTGGTTTAGCTGTTTTAAGTATGGGTTTAGTTTTTTGATATTGAGGTAATAACCCTAAATCAGTAGCGCGTCGGATAAATAATTTATCTTGATCTAAATAAACTTCTAAATCCCAGAAGTGTTTCTCTGGTTTGTCTGGTAAAATACCCTGTAGTTGCAGTTTAAAAAAGCGCGGTTTTTCTCCCTGTTGTTTAGGTTTTTGCCTAATTTTGATTATCACCTGTTGCTTACGGCGATCGCAGCGGATAACCTCTCCCCGAATGGAAAACCATCGCTCAGGAAGATTAAGAGGTGGATTGGGGACATTTTCTGGTTGCCAAACCCCTACAACTTGTAAATGCAACTCTCCAGTTTCTACTTGTGTACGAGGATAAACTACCCACAAATATTCCTTAGTTAAATCCAAATGTTTACGAATTAAGCTAATAACCTTACCAAGGATGACTACTCTAATGATATTTCCTTCAACATCAATAAGATAACCACGGTTAATTTTTTCAGGAGACATTTGATATTTACCGCGAATTAAACCAATAGCCCGATATTGCTTAGGATTGCTAGGATTAGGAATAGGATGATTAGGGGTTGTTGGCGATGATTTAGGTAGAAAATAGCGCTGAAAAAAAGGACTCATCTTTAATAGTTAAATGGTTAACAATAAAATAATTATGGGATCATCTCCAGAACAAGAATTAATTAATAATCTACGTCCAGGACAAAAAAAACTAGCGACTTGGCGTGGAGGGAAAATGGCTATCAGTGCTGTACCAGGTGCAGGTAAATCTTATAGCCTCGCTATAGCTGCTGCTTTAACTATAGCACGTGAAAAATTAAATTCAGAACGTCAGTTAGTAATTGTGACTTATACTCGTTCAGCTGCTGCGAGTATTAAACAAAAAATACGTGGTTTTCTCAAAGATTTGAGTTTACCATTAGGAAGTTTTACAGTACAAACTCTACATGGTTTAGCCTTGAACATTGCTAATCTTCACCAAGAATTACATGAACTGGATTTAGCAACAACTAATATCATTGAATTAACTAGTAGTCATCAATTAATCAGCAACGCCGTAGAAGAGTGGATATCTCAAGATATTTCTCTTTATGAACAGTTAATTAAGGGTTTTCGCTTTGATGGTGAAGAAACCGAAAGATTACGCCGTGAGTCTCTATTGCGCACAGAATTATTACCAAGTTTAGCTTATGGGGCTATTCGCGAGGCTAAAAGTTCTGGTTTAAATCCCGAAAGTTTAGCAGAATTGAGTCAAAAGAGTCAGGATAGATATCAAATCTTAGCAATCGCCGCTGGATTGTATCAACAATATCAACATCAACTTAGAGAACAAAATTACCTCGACTATGATGATTTGATTTTAGCCGCTTTAAAAGTCTTAGAAAATCAACAAGTACGGGAAACTTGGCAACATAAAATCTATGCTGTTTTTGAAGATGAAGCTCAAGATTCTAGTCCTCTACAAGAACGTCTAATTACTATTCTAGCTCAAGATCCTGTTAACACCGAACAAGTTAACCTGATTAGAGTTGGCGATCCTAATCAAGCGATTAACTCCACTTTTACTCCTGCTGATCCTGTTTATTTTAACTGGTTTTGTCAAGAATGTGAGCAACGGCAACAATTAGGTACAATGAATGAAGCTGGTCGTAGTAGTAAAATAATTATTGAGAGTGCTAATTCTACTCTAAAATGGCTGATTAATGAGTTTTCTCGCTTCTATCCAATTCCTTCAGAGGATCTCCCCTTTCGTGATCAAGAGATTATCCCTGTTACTAACCCCAATCCCCAAGAGGATGCTAACCCCAATCCCGAGGGTAAAGGTGTAGAACTTTCTTTCCCCGAAGATATCTATCAAACCGTTACAGAAATTGGTGAGAAAGTAATTAAATTATTGCAACAATATCCTCACCATAATGCAGCTATTTTAGTTAGAGAAAATCGTCAAGGGAGTTTTTTAGCTCAACAATTAAGTTATCTAGAATCCTTACATAAAATTAGGATTTATGAGGTCCATGAAAATCAACGTCACTCCCAAATTCCTCAAGAAATCTTAAATTTACTTTCTTTTTTAGAACGTCCTCATTCACCAGATTTATTTAAAAAAGCCTTATTAACTTTAGCAGAACGTCAACTGATTCCTCAAGAGGATTTTAACGCTTTAGCTACCTATCCTGAAGAGTTCCTTTATCCTAACCCTCTAACTCCTCCTCAATCCCCTAATACTGCTCATCTGTGTCGTAGTTTACTCAAAGCTAAGTTAGAGTTACCCCCATATCAATTAATTCCTTTTTTAGGTATGACTCTACAATATCAAGGAACAGAATTAGCTACCCTACAGAAATTATCCGCAACAATTAACCAAAAACAAACAGGACACAATTCTTTAAGTAAGGCGATCGCTGTACTCAAAAATATGATTAATAATAATGAAAAATTTACCATAGTAGAAGAAGACAACCAAGAACAATATACTAGAACAGGTCAATTAACTATTATTACTATGCACAAAGCTAAAGGTTTAGAGTGGGATTATGTCTTTATCCCTTTTTTACACCAAGATACCATCCCAGGTGAGTTAAAAGTAACTAGCAATGCTAAATTTTTAGGTGATTTTAGCTTATCACAAGTTGCCCGTGCTCAACTTCGTCACGCTTTACACGCTCAATACCAAGGTCAACCTGTTACAATCCCTAACCCCAAACAAGCTTGGTTAGAAGCCAAAAAACTCAAATTAGCTGAAGAATTTCGTTTATTTTACGTAGCAATCACTAGAGCTAAGCGTTTACTATGGTTAGCAGCAGAAAAGTCAGCTCCTTTTAATTGGTCTAATGTACAAAAGCATCAAACTTATGTATTAACCGAGAAAAAGCCTTCCAACATTTTAAGTTGTTATCGAAATACCTTGCTAGAATAGCAATAACTTTTACAATAACTACCTATGGGTAAACTAGTAACCATCAAAAAGTATCTCTGGCTAATATCTCTATCAGGTTTGTTGAGCTTATCTACTGCTGATCCTAGTCAAGCAGAAGAAATCCCTGAGCAAGTCAATCAAGCGATAGAGGGAATAGAAAGAGCTGCTAATCAACAAAATTTGAGGCAATTATTGCAATTCTATAGCCAAGAATTTTCTAACACCGACGGTTTAAGATACGAAACCTTAGCTACAGCTTTAGAGAGACTTTGGGGAAATTATCCTAATCTCAAGTATGAAATTATCCTAGAAAGTTGGTCAAAAGAAGGAGAAGAGATAGTAGCAGAAACTACCACTAATATCTCAGGAGTTGGGGTAAACCAAGGACAAACTCAGGAAATTAAATCCATTATTCGTTCTAGACAATATTTTCAGGGTAATCAGTTAATTCGTCAAGAGATTATCTCAGAAGAAACAGATGTAACTTCAGGTAACCCAGCAGAAATAAGCGTAATTGTCAATAGTCAGGTTCAAGCCCACGAACAATTTAACTTTGATTTGATTGTACAAGAACCCCTTGAAAATGGTATGCTGTTAGGGTCAGCTATAGAAGAAGAGACCCGAAGCGATCGCTATCTCCAACCTAGTAACTTTGAAATAGCACCATTACCCTCGGGAGGAATCTTTAAACTAGTAACTGCACCAGCTTTACCTGGTGCATACTGGTTGTCAGGGATAATTATTGATGGTAATGGTAGTCATATAGTGACCAGAAGAGTGACAGTAGAAGCAAGATAATCTAAATCAACACAAAAATGAGTCAAGGAACATTGTTTGATAAAGTGTGGGAATTACACACAGTAAAAATACTCCCCTCGGGTCAAACCCAACTCTTTATAGGATTACACTTAATACATGAAGTAACTAGCCCTCAAGCTTTTGCTATGCTAAAAGATAGAGGGTTAAAAGTACTATACCCCAACAGAACGATCGCCACAGTAGATCATATTGTACCTACAGAAAATCAAGCTCGTCCTTTTGTAGATGAGTTAGCAGAAGAAATGATGGTAGCGATCGAAAATAACGCAAAAAGCAACCAAATACCCTTTTATGGTATAGGTTCAGGTAATCAAGGTATAGTGCACGTAATCGCCCCCGAACAAGGATTAACCCAACCAGGAATGACTATAGCTTGTGGGGATTCCCATACCTCAACCCATGGAGCATTTGGAGCGATCGCCTTTGGCATTGGAACATCACAAGTAAGAGACGTATTAGCTTCCCAAACCTTGGCTTTAAATAAACTCAAAGTACGTAGAATCGAAGTCAACGGAGACTTAGCCCCAGGAGTAACCGCTAAGGACGTAATATTATACATAATCAGAAAACTAGGGGTAAAAGGAGGCGTAGGCTACGCTTACGAATACGCAGGAACAACTATAGAACGGATGTCTATGGAAGAAAGAATGACAATCTGTAATATGTCTATAGAAGGAGGAGCACGCTGCGGTTACATTAACCCTGACGAAATTACCTATAACTACCTCAAAGATAAAGACTTCGTCCCTAAAAACCAAGACTGGGATCAAGCAGTAAGCTGGTGGTCAAGCATTCGCAGTGATGCAGACGCCATTTATGATGATGTAGTAGTGTTTGACGCCCAAGATATAGCACCTACGGTAACTTGGGGTATCACTCCAGGACAAGCCATCAGCATCGATGAAAGCGTACCCCAACCAGAAGAACTACCCGAAAGCGAAAGAGCGATCGCTCAAGAAGCATACAACTATATGCAGTTAAATCCAGGTCAACCTATCAAAGGAACAAAAATAGACGTATGTTTTATCGGAAGTTGCACCAACGGCAGGCTTAGTGACCTGAGAGAAGCAGCTAAAATCGCTAAAGAACACAAAGTAGCCCCAGGTATCAAAGCCTTTGTAGTACCAGGTTCAGAAAGAGTCAAACAAGCAGCAGAAGCCGAAGGACTCCATCTCATCTTTCAAGAGGCGGGATTTGAATGGCGAGAAGCAGGTTGTTCCATGTGTCTAGCTATGAATCCTGATAAACTCCAAGGAAATCAGATCAGCGCTTCATCTTCTAATCGTAACTTCAAAGGTCGCCAAGGCTCAGCTACAGGAAGAACCCTATTAATGAGTCCAGCCATGGTAGCAGCAGCAGCAGTAACAGGAAAAGTAAGCGACGTCAGAGAGTTAATATGAGTGAAATCAAAAAAATAACAGGAAAGGGCATACCCCTAGTAGGTAACGATATCGATACAGATCGCATCATACCCGCTCGTTACCTACGTTGTGTAACCTTTGACGGATTAGGAGAACAAGTCTTCAAAGACGATCGCGCCTCCTCTAACGGACTTCACCCCTTCGATCAACCTCAATATCAAGGCGCAAACATACTAGTAGTAAATGGTAACTTTGGTTGTGGTTCATCGAGAGAACACGCCCCCCAAGCCTTAGCTAAATGGGGAATAGCAGCGATCATCGGGGAAAGCTTTGCCGAAATTTTTCTCGGTAACTGTCTAGCCATGGGTATCCCTTGTGTGACAGCAGACTCAGCAACAGTCACCCAAATCCAAAATCAACTAAAACAACAACCCCAAACCCCCCTAGAATTAGACCTAAGCATACCCGCGGTTAAATGCGGTGACCAGAGTTTTAGTGTGACGATCAACGAAGGAAACAGACAAATGCTTTTCACAGGGAAATGGGATAGTTGCGGACAATTGATCAGCGATGTAGCAGCGATAACCGCTACAGCAGCAAAACTACCCTATCTGGCTTGGAATCAATAACCATGTCATTTATTGGTTTACATATACACAGTGATTATAGCTTATTAGACGGGGCATCCCAATTACCCGCCTTAGTCGATCGCGCGATGGAATTGGGAATGAAGGCGATCGCCCTCACCGATCACGGGGTAATGTATGGGGCGATCGAACTGATCAAAGTATGTCGCAACAAAGGGATTAAACCCATTATCGGTAACGAAATGTACGTGATCAACGGCGACATCAGAGCAAAGAAAAACTACCGCAAATATCACCAAGTCGTCTTAGCCAAAAACACCCAAGGATATCACAACCTCGTCAAACTAACCAGTATCTCCCACCTAGAAGGTGTCCAAGGAAAAGGAATTTTTGCTCGTCCCTGTATTAACAAAGAACTCTTACAAACCTACCGAGAAGGTCTGATCGTCACTAGCGCCTGTTTAGGAGGAGAAATACCCCAAGCAATTCTGGCTGGAGATTATCAGCGGGCTAAAGAAGTAGCCCAATGGTATCAGCAAACCTTCGGGGAAGACTTCTATCTAGAAATTCAAGACCACGGTTCAAAAGAAGACCGCATCGTTAATCTAGGTATCCTTAACCTCTCTCGTCAACTCAATATTAGTATAGTTGCTACCAACGACTCACACTTTATCTCTTGTGCAGACGTAGAAGCCCATGACGCCTTACTATGTATCCAAACAGGTAAACTAATCAGTGAAGACAAACGCCTACGCTATAGCGGGACAGAATACCTCAAATCCGCAGCAGAAATGCGTCAACTCTTTAGAGATCATCTCCCTGATGAAGTTATCGAAATAGCTATTAATAACACTCTAGAAGTAGCTGATAAGATTCAACCCTATAACATCATGGGTGAATCTCGTTTACCAGAATATCCCATTCCCCAAGGTCATACCTCTGATAGTTATCTCGAAGAAATCGCCTGGTGTGGATTACAACAGAGACTTAAATCTCACTCAATCAACGAAATAGAACCAGTTTATAAAGAAAGACTAGAATATGAGCTAAAAATGCTGCAAAAAATGGGGTTTTCTACTTATTTTTTGGTAGTATGGGACTATATTAAATACGCCAGAGATCATAATATACCCGTAGGACCAGGTCGAGGTTCAGCAGCAGGCTCTCTAGTCGCCTATAGTCTGCAAATTACCAATATCGATCCTGTGCACCACGGGTTATTATTTGAACGCTTCCTCAATCCTGAACGCAAATCGATGCCAGATATTGATACCGATTTCTGCATCGAAAGACGAGAAGAAATGCTCGCCTACGTTACCCAAAAATACGGTAATAGTAATGTAGCCCAGATTATTACTTTTAACAGGATGACCTCTAAAGCAGTCCTTAAAGACGTGGCTAGAGTTTTAAATATTCCCTACGGTGAAGCAGATCGCATGGCGAAACTTATCCCCGTTAGTAGAGGTAAACCTACTCCTTTACAGGTAATGATTTCTGAAGCTACCCCTTCTCCAGAATTTAAAGCTAGGTATGAAGAAGATCCCGAAGTACGACGCTGGTTAGATATGGCGATTCGCATCGAAGGAACTAATAAAACTTTCGGTGTTCACGCAGCGGGTGTGGTTATTTCTTCTCAACCTCTTGACGAAATTGTCCCCCTGCAACGTAATAACGAAGGGGCGGTGATTACTCAGTATTTTATGGAAGATTTGGAAACCCTAGGATTATTAAAAATGGACTTTCTCGGGTTAAAAAATCTCACCACTATTCAAAAAACTGCTGAGTTAATTAAAGCCAAAACAGGACATGATTTTAACGTAGATCAACTCCCCTTAGAAGAGAGAAAAGCCCTACAAATCCGCGCTAAAGGAGAAGTTAAAAAACTCCCTCCTGACATCGCCAAAACTCACCAATTATTGGAAGCAGGAGATTTAGAAGGGGTTTTTCAGTTAGAATCCTCCGGAATGCGTCAAATCGTTAGAGATTTAAAACCATCGGGAATTGAGGATATTTCTTCTATTTTAGCTCTTTATCGACCAGGTCCACTGGATGCGGGATTAATTCCTAAATTTATCGATCGCAAACACGGTAGAGAAAAAATCACCTATCAGCATAGTTTGTTAGAGCCTATTCTACAGGAAACCTACGCAGTCTTAGTCTATCAAGAGCAAATTATGAAAATGGCTCAAGATTTGGCGGGTTATTCTCTAGGAGAAGCAGACTTGTTACGTCGCGCCATGGGGAAAAAGAAAGCCTCAGAAATGCAAAAACACCGCGAACAGTTTATCGATGGTGCGACTAAAAATGGGGTAAATGCCACTATAGCTGAAGACTTATTTGAGCAAATGGTCAAGTTTGCTGAATACTGTTTAAGTTATGATACAGAAGTACTAACCGTAGAATATGGTCTTGTACCTATCGGTAAAATAGTCACCGAAAAGCTACCATGTCACGTCTATAGCGTTAATTCCCAAGGTTATGTCTATACCCAAGCGATCGCCCAATGGCACGATCGGGGTGAACAAGAAGTATTTGCTTACTATCTAGAAGATGGAACAGTTATTCACGCTACCAAAGACCATAAATTTATGACCACAGACGGACAAATGCTAGCTATTGAAGAAATTTTTAACCAAGGACTAGAATTAAAACAATTATGTGTTTCTACGGTCTCGCCCTCCACACCACAGGTCCTAGTTTAGGTCTTTGTCTCAATAATTTTACTGATAATATCCGTGTAAATACTTGGAATCTAGAGCGGGATATCTCCACCCACTTACACCAGTATCTCTTAGATTTCCTCAAACCCTTAACCTGGCAAGACCTCAGCTTTTTAGCCGTAGCTATTGGACCAGGTAGTTTTACTGGTACACGTATCGGTGTAATTACGGCACGAACCCTAGCCCAACAGTTGGAACTACCACTATGGGGTATCTCTACTCTAGCAGGGTTTCTCTGGTCACAGAAAGAGTATTACACACCAGGTAGTCTGATTCCTGTGGTGATGGAAGCAAGACGCGATCAGCTTTTTGTGGCTATCTATCAACTTAGAGAAGATGGTTTAGGCTTATCTAGTTATCTACCTGATACTACCCTTAATCATGTTGTTTGGCAAGCTACCCTGAAAGATTTAACTACTCCTTATCCCCCTCTACAAGTTCCTGTAGATGTAGCAACCAGTGTTGAAGCTATCCTAGAATTAGCTTATCTTAATTTTAAACAGGGTAACCCCTCTCATTGGTCAGAAGTTCTTCCTTTTTATGGACAACATCCCGTAGTGTAAAATAAACCTTGACGTAAACTGTCTAAACCTAAGGGTTGAGAAGCAGAAATAAATAAAGCACAGGGGAATTTTTCTTTAGCTAGATCAATAACCTCATCAGAGACTTGATCTATCTTATTAAACACAAGTAAGGTATCAGTAGGAGCTAAAGACATCTCTTTAATAATCTTATTCACTGCTTGCAATTGAGTCAACCAGTCTGGATGAGAAATATCTACTAGATGAAGTAAAGCATCAGCTTCGGTTACTTCTTCGAGAGTAGCGCGAAAAGCATCTACTAAAGAGGGGGGAAGTTGTTCGATAAAACCCACTGTATCGGTTAATAGTATAGTTTGAGACTCGTTGGTATCTGGATTAGTTAACGACAGTCTTCTTGTGGTTGGATCTAAAGTAGCAAAGAGTTGATCTGCGGTATAAACTTCCGCATTGGTTAAAGCATTAATTAGAGTGGATTTACCCGCATTGGTGTAACCAACGATCGCTACTGTGGGAATGTCATAATGTTGACGTTTTTGACGTAAACGAGAGCGATGAGCCTGTAGTTTATTAACTTCTTTTTGTAACTTATAAAGACGTTGTTCAATAGCGCGACGTTCAGTTTCTAACTTAGTTTCACCAGGACCACGTGTACCAATTCCCCCTCCTAAACGAGACATAGCCTTACCTCTACCGGTTAAACGAGGTAACATATACTCTAATTGGGCTAACTCTACTTGTAACTTGCCTGCGCGAGATTGTGCTCTTTGAGCAAAAATATCTAAAATAACTTCCGTACGATCTACTACTCTAACCCCAATTAAACCTTCGAGATTTTTTACTTGCGCAGGAGAAAGAGAGCGATCGAAGACTACTACATTAGCTCCTAAAGTTTGCGCCATGAGAGCTATTTCTTCTACTTTACCAGATCCAACCACGCTTTGCGGATCGCTGTGAGAGCGTTTTTGGCGGATAATTTCTAAGACTTCACCACCTGCGCTATCTACTAAACGTTCTAACTCAGCTAAACTAGTATCAAATTGTCCTTGAGTCATTTTTTCGGTCATTAACCCTACTAGAATAACTCTTTCTTGTGCGGTATCAACCTGTTTAGCTACGTATTCCCGGCGGAATTGTGTTTCTAATTCCTCAACTAATTCCCGTAAATCCTGTTGAGTGATCGCCTCTAGACTCAAAGGTAGAGAAACTGACCATCTTTCTGGCTCTGGGAGTAGGTAAGCAAGATATACTTGTTGAATATAACCTGTCACCCCACCCCCACGACGTTGAAAACCTCCAGATTGCACGCTCAAAGTTACCATAGCGTCTAGACGTTGCATTACCATAGAGGTAAGACTAGACTGATTGGGGGGCTCAGGTTTGAGATTCGTAGTTAAACAACGTATCCCTGAGAGTCTTTCAGCTCCATAACGAGGTAATTCTAAAGGAGGTATTTGAGTTTGTCTAGGTGTTCCTACACCAACGCGGATTACTTGTCCTCTCCGGTTAAGATAAGCACAAATGGGCTGATTAATTTCGATACTAATCCCCCCTAATCTTTCCGCAAAATCCCTAGTCATCATCTCCATCGCGGGTAATTTTTGCTGATAGAGACGTTGTAATTGTTTGAGTTGACTTGGTTTAAGTCCTTGTAGATTTCCGTATATTCTTTCTATAGGTCGTACTTGATTAATGACTTGTAAATGTGACATACTCCTACACCGAATCAAAGATTACGATGTAGGCTTCTTATCTTTCACCTTAAGAGATGATTGACCGTTTTTGAGTGAGGCGATGCCCATCCCCACTTTTTTAATTA
>RECR01000056.1 GCA_007693955.1 Gloeocapsa sp. DLM2.Bin57 | reverse complement strand
CTTAGATTTAGCTAGCAGCGAAAGCGCTCCTGCAATCAAAGGTTAAGTTTAATTACTTAAGAAATAAAACGCTCTCCTAAGTCAGGGGGGCGTTTTTTGTTTTAAAATCTTAATATATCTTTATATTAGGACTCTAATTATGTTTGCCAGCTTTCAAGGATTAGGTGAAAACACTCTCAGTAAAATTGCAGAAGTAGCTTTAAGTAATCAGTTAAAAGCAGATAAACTCAAGGTAACTGTCAAAACCAATCCCGAAAATTTAGCGAAAGGGATTGTAGAATCACTTTCTATCGATAGTGAAGGATTGATTATGTCTAATAATCAAAGCCTACAAAACTTGAGAATGACTTTTGAACAGATTACTGTCAATCCCCTACAAGCTTTAATAGGTAAAATTAAGTTGACTCAACCGAGTCAAGGTACGGCTTTTTTTGTTTTAAGTAGAAAAGATTTAGAACAACACTTAAATAGAGTTAAACCTGATAGTCTTAAAAGCATTAATTGTTATATTGCTCCTGATGGTGATTTAATTGTGAAGTTAATCTCATCTAAACAAGAGTTAAACTTTCAACTCAGACCAAGATTATGTCAAGTTAGTCACCGAGTCTTAGTTGAGGAAGTTACCCAAAATAACGTACCAGAGCTAGTCTTAAAAGAAATCGAAGCCTTGTTTAATTTAGGTCATTTTTACTTAAAAGGACTATCTTTAAAAATTCAGAGTTTAGTTGTTAATAACGGTCATTATAGTCTGAAAGCAGTCACAGAAATTACCCATTTTCCCCAGGTTGTTTAGTATGTATTTTGCCAAAGAACATCTTTCTCGCTTAGTCTTGGTTGGTTTTTTTATAGTGATTATCCTAACTATAGCTTTACCGAGTTATTGGACTGGTGATTTAAGGTGGTCAGATGTTCAAGAGGTGAACCTATCCCAATTAAATAGAATCAAAACAACTGGTCTCTATATTAGAGGTTGGCAGAATTTTAAGGTAGAAGTCATATATATAGATGGGAGTCAATGGGTTTATCAAGTTATTGCTAGACAACCTCAGCAATTAGCTGTGTTATTTATGAGAACGCAGCCCTATTATAAAGATAAACCTAGTGTAGAATGGAGTGATTTAGAAGCCCCTGGAGGTTTACAAAGGGATTCTCTGACTAGAATTAAATTTACTGCTCCTGAATCGGACACCGTTACAGCGAGATTCTTACGAGCTAGAATGAATGAGAGAACTTTTGCTATAGTTCAGTGGTACGCTTGGCTAAATGGTGGTAGCTTTCACCCCCAAAATTGGTTTTGGCGAGATCAATTAGCTCAGTTACAAGGAAAACGCTTACCTTGGTTAGCTGTTTCCTTACATATACCAATTAATCCTCTCTCCAATTTAGAACAAGCGAGAGAGGATGCGAAATCCCTAGCCACAGATATTCAAATGGCGATTAATGAGCATTTAGCAGAGAGTTAAAGTATTTTAGCAGGAATACCTACAGCGGTTTTACCCGCAGGTATATCTGTTAGGACGACAGAGTTAGCACCAATACTTACATCATCACCAATCACTAATTTACCCAGAATTTTAGCACCTGCTCCTACATTCACTCTTGCACCTAATTGGGGTGCTTCTAGTGGTTTATCTAGATAACGATTACCGATAGTAACTCCTTGACGAATAACGCAATCATCACCAATAGTGCAATTCCCGTGAATGACGATACAACCTTGATGTTCCACGATGACTCGACGACCTAAATTAACAGAATAGGGTATTTCAATACCATAAACGTTTCTGACGTGTCGATACATAGCACGATAAAGAATACTAAATGGTGCGCGTAATAGTTTGGGTTGAATTTTCATTCGCCAAACACCAAAGCGACATACAGCAACTGCTCTAAAACCTGGTCTTGTCCAATCTTTTTCGTGAGCGATCCAATCTTCTTTGAGTTGTGACCATAAACTTAGTTCTGTTTTAGTCTCTGGATTTTGTAGCTGTGTTGTCATACTATTTTTTTTTACTAAAATACTATTTTGCCAAAAATCAGTAAGTAAATAAGGTGGATCATTATTGGGTTTCTTTTCAATACTGTTTCTACCTTTCCACACAATAAAACCAATCATCCACATCAAATCAGCGAGAAATGTATAAAATTTACCATAGTTTTTAATAAAATAGCGCTCTCTTGATTCAAACCAGTATAGTGGTCTTCTTTTGGGGGTAATTTTAGTATTGGTTACTCCCGAACTTTGTCCGACAAAATGAACAACTCGACTCTCGGGTACATACCAACAAGACCACCCCTTCCTTTTGGCTTGTAAACAAAAATCTACTTCTTCGTAATACATAAAATATTCCTCGTCGAGTAATCCTACATCCTTGAATACTTCCAGACGAATAATCATACTTGCTCCTGCGACCCAATCTGTTCTACAGTCAACATCGGAAACTTCAGGTGCTACTTTCCATTTACTCAGTAATTGGGAAACCATCCCTAAACGCATACCCCCTTCAAATTCGCTCAATATACTATGAAAACGAAATGCTGAACGCTGGGGTTTACCGTCTGGATCTTCAAGACGACTTCCTGCTATTCCTATGTCAGAATGTTTTTCCATAAATTGCACTAAAGTGGCGATCGCTTCACTACGCACTATCGTATCAGGATTGAGTAGTAAAACGTATTGGGGAGGGTTAGTTGATTCTAAAGCTGGTCTAATGGCTAAATTATTACCATAAGCATAACCACCATTACGCTCTGAGGCTATAAGTTTTACCCAAGGTTGCCAATTTTGTTCATCTATCGCTTTTTGAATTTGTTCTACAGAGTTATCTCCAGAAGCATTATCTACTACGACAACTTCAGTTCCTGGTAGATTTTGAACTTCTGCTTCTAAAGATTTTAGACAATCGACGGTTAAGTCTGCTGTACGGTAATTAACTATCACCACCAACAAAAGACTATTGGGTTGCTGTGATTCCATGAATGTCTAGATTCCTATTATTTTTAATAAAAGTTTACAATAAAGAAAAAGGAAAAGATAAATAATTATGAAATTAACTTGGCTTGATAGTAATTCGTGGTTAATCGATGTAGCGGGTAAACAAATTTTACTAGATCCTTGGTTGGTAGGGTCTCTGGTCTTTGGTAATTTACCCTGGCTGTTTAAAGGCGATCGCACTATAGCTAAACCCATACCCGAACAAATTGACTTAATTTTACTCTCACAAGGTTTAGAAGATCACGCTCATAAGCCTACTTTAGAACATCTTAATCATGATCTTCCCGTAGTAGCTTCTCCTAATGCAGCTAAAGTGGTTGAGTCAATCGGTTATACTCAAATTCATACACTTAATCATGGTGACGTTTTTAACTTCCATGACGTGGTAGAAATTAGAGCTTTTCCTGGTTCTCCAGTTGGTCCTACTCTCATTGAAAACGCCTATCTGCTCAAAGATTTAACCACAGGTCAAACATTATACTATGAACCCCATGGTTTTCACTCTGAGCAAATTCAAAAATATGCACCAGTAGATATAGTGGTTACTCCCATTATTGACTTAAAACTTCCTTTGTTAGGTTCTGTGATCAAAGGACAAGAAAACGCACTCTTGGTTTGTCAATGGTTGAAACCCCAGTTTATTATTCCTACAGCAGCGGGAGGAGATCTCAAATTTGAAGGGTTACTAATGTCTTTACTAACTGCAGAAGGAACAGCAGAAAATTTACAACAACAACTGCAACAAAGTAATTTAACAACTCAAGTAAAAGAACTATTACCCGGAGAGAAAATAGAGTTTATCTGAAATAGAGGCAATAGCAATAGGCAATAAGGAGCGGGGAACAGGGAAAAGGTACTCAGGCAAAAGTTAATTAACTCATCCCATATCTTAACTCCGAACTCCTTATGATTCGTAGATAACGAATGCCGGACATCAAGTTTTGTTTTTACCACCTTACTCTCTTAATTACACTAAAATTAAATAATACTTCGCGATCCTCAAAAAGCAAAAGATGTATGCTCCAACTTGTACGATTCTTGACGAGATTATCAGACTGTGGCGAGCGGGTTCTGTCGCCAAAAATATCGAAATTTTGATATTATTCTTTATTTTCTGTTAAACGTTTCCTAGCACGTAGGGTTAGAGATAAAAATCGCTTCAATTGCCAACGACAAAACCGAAGTTTTCTTAATAAAGAATTACCTAAAACATTACTCAAAACTTGGTAACGATGACGTTGTGTGGGGAGACGCTGAATATAAACTAGTCTCCTGATTTTATCAGCGATAAAGCCTTCTAGATTAAAGCCATAACAAGAAATTACAGCGGCTTTTTTACCTAAAGTTAACATATCTCCTAAGTGTAAATAACGAAAGGTTTTGAGGGGTTTACCTAATATTTGTGCTTGGAGATTGACCGCGACACAATTAGCAGCTTGATAAGCAGCTTGTGCGGTTTGGGGAATGATTTGATGGGGAATTTCTAGGATATCTCCAAGGGTGAATACTTCGGGATAATTAAGTAATTGGAGAGTAGAAGTAGTTAATAATTTTCCCTGTGGAGTTTGTTGACAATCTAGATTAGTTAACCAGGATAAAGGTTGAGTACCTACTGTCCAAATTACTAAATCTATGGGTATAGTTTGGTTAGTTAGAATAATTTTTTCTGGAGTAATTTCTCTAATCTGGCTATCATAAATTACGGTAATTTTTCGTTTCATAATAGCGCGATTAGCTGCTGTTTGTACACCTCGGGAAAAGTGTTTTAATAGTTGTGTTCCCTTTTCTAATAAGTAGATATCAGCGCGATCGCCCAAACGAGCTGCCAGCTTACAAGCTAATTCTACCCCATTAGCACCACCACCCACAACCCCTACACGGATAAAGCGTTTTTCGGTGTACTCTAATAATTTTAAGCGTTCGTTGAGTAATTCTGCATCAGCTAGGGTACGAAAATAGAGTACAGATTCGCTACCAGTAACAGTAGCGCGACGATTTTCACTTCCTAAAGCTAAAACCAGATAATCGTAAGAGAGTGACTGTTGATTAGCTAAAGTAACGCGACGTTGTGCTAAATCTATGCTATTTACTCGTTGTTGACAGAAATTAATGGGAGTGGAAGTGAGTAACTTTTGATAAGAAGGTGCAATTTCCCAAGGTTGCAATTCTGCTGTTAATAACTCGTATAACAGAGGAGTAAATAAAAAACGTTCTTTTTGCTCTACCAGGGTTATTTTACACTTTTGCTGTTTAACTAATGCTGATTTACTTAATTTTATAGCAGTGTATAAACCGCCAAACCCCCCACCGAGAATTAACACTTCTATTGGTTTATCTAACATAAGGTTGTAATTGTTGGGCTAATTCTTGAGAACGTAATTTTCTCCCTTCGGGTTTCAGGTGGTAATGAGTATCAGCAAAGAGACTAGAATCGGTTTTAATATTAAGAGATTCCCGGTTATAGAGTAGAGGTGCGATCGCCTCTAACTCTTTGGCTGTGATTTGAATATTCTTTACTGTTTGAGGATCTGTACTCCCGTAAATCCAGGAAAGAGATAATAATAAGGTAGCACCTTTTGCCTCTACTTGTTGTTGAAAACTATTAATCATGGCGATCGAATGGGGAGAAATCGGCTCATTTACCGTTAATTTCCACCATTGGCTACTTCTTTCCCAAGTTTTAGTGGGATCACCCCTGTTGGTAAGAGGATCTGAGTAATACTCTTCTAATTGTCCTTTAGTGATTAAATCTATACCCGACTTAGTTAAGGCGCGTAAACTCGGTATCCCTAATAACCAAGTATCCTGTAATAACTGTTTGGGGGGGATATCACCTAAACCAGGTTTTCCTGTGGCTACACCAAACCAACTAGAAATCTCTCCTAAACCATCGGAATCTGACAACATCAGATATTCAGGAATTAAAACTACGATATCACCTTCTCTGATTGCGGGTAAAACGCTAGGTAAAAGCACATTTAAACCTAATTTACCGTCTAAACCGAGATTAAATACGGGTATTCCTAATTCTTGCTCTATTTGTTCAGCATTGATGGTATAGTGGACTCCTGATCCACCAATGATGATCACCCGACGTTGACTATCAATTTCACTGGCTAATTCTAATTTGTTTTGATACATTATCCTTAGCCAGCTAATCCCCCCACCATAGATAACGTTATAACTATAACCTATTAACCAAGCTAGAGGAAGTGCTAGTAACCAGGGTACTAATTTGAGACTTTTTCCCATTGCTTATACAATTCTAGTAAACTACATTCCCAGACTAGACGCGGGTTGACATATTGTTGTAAAAATTGTCGCGCTTGTTCCCAAATTAGCGCTATTTGATCTTTTTGACTACTGCGCCAATAATATACTTGGAGATAGTCTATTAACCAGAGTTGGTTTTCTGTATCTAATTCTTGGGTAATTGTTTGAGCTAGAGTAAAAATAGAGGTGAGATTATAGGGAGGAGTTTTTAACTTAGTTAATAATTCTGGTGGTATAGTTTGAAATTGTTCGGCTAGGGCGATCGCTTTTCCTGGACTTCCTTGGGCTAAAGTGATGATTTCTGGTTGATTTATAATCTCTGTATAACCTTTTTCGGTGAGTATTTCCACCACTTCACTATCACTAAGTCGATAAAAAGGGATACGTTGACAACGAGAGACTAGAGTAGATAACAGAGATTGACTAGAGTTAACAATGAGTATTAAAGTAGCCAATCCTGGTTCTTCAAGAGTTTTAAGTAAAGCGTTAGCTGCTGATTCGTTCATCTGATGAGCATCTTCTATAACTATAACAGAACGAGGACTCAACAGAGGAGGACGACCCAAAAACTCCATAATCTCGCGAATTTGTTCAATACGTATTTGTGGCGCTGTTTTACGTGAGATAGAGTTAGCTAAAGCCTCTTTAACGGTGATCAGCTTACCCTGATGTAGATAAGTTGGTTCTATCCACAGTAAATCAGGGTGATTGAAGATGTCTTTTGGTTCAGCATTTCCCGACAAGAGGAGTCTAGTAAAACCTAGGGTTGCTAAACGACGTCCTATCCCTGAATTACCGGTAAATAGATAAGCTGGTGCAATTTGTTCTAGGGCGATCGCCCTAGTTAATAATTCTACCGCAAGATGTTGTCCTTTTAACTCCCCTAGGTTCATTGTGGTTATAATCGCGGTACTAAGTGATTTTGCTCTTCTGGAACTACTAGATCCTCATGTTCATTGATTAGTAAAGGAGAGCAGAAAGGTTGATGAAGACCCACTAATTGAGCTAAAGTTTCTTTTAACTCTGTACGAGGGATGATGGCGTCAATAAAACCATGTTCCAAGAGATATTCTGAGGTTTGAAACCCTTCGGGGAGTTTTTCCCGTAAAGTTTGTTCTATGACGCGTTTTCCTGCGAATCCAATGGTTGCTTTTGGCTCAGCTAGTATTAAATCACCTAACATCGCAAAACTCGCGGTTACTCCACCTGTGGTAGGGTGAGTCAGTACGGGAATGTACAACAATCCTGCTTCGCGGTGTAGTGATAAAGCCCCTGAGATTTTCGCCATTTGCATTAAACTTAACATCCCCTCTTGCATTCTTGCTCCACCTGAAGCACAGATAATAATTACAGGGAGACAATTTGCAGTTGCGTGTTCAATCAATCTACAGAGTTTTTCTCCTACCACTGAACCCATACTCCCCCCCATAAAGCGAAAGTCCATCACTCCTAAAGCTACGGGAAATCCACCTAATAAACCTGTTCCTGTTTGTACCGCGTCTTTGAGACCCGTTTTTAGCTGTGTTTCTTTGAGTCGATCGCTATAGGCTTTGCGATCGCGAAATTCCAGAGGATCGCCTGCGTGGAGATGCTCATTAAGAGGTTGCCAAGTTTGGGGATCGATTAACTGAGCGATCCTTTGATTACTATTAATCAGGAGATGGTGTCCACATTCAGCACAGACAAACTGATTAGCTTGTAAATCTTTGGTATAGGTTAGTACACCACAAGAGGGACATTTTGTCCACAAACCGTCAGCAATTTCTCGTTCTTGCTGTTTTTGAATTTTCGGCTCTGATTTTCGTAAATTATCAAACCAATCGAACAAAGACATATTTTTAAAAACTTTATCTCAAATTTAATTATCTTCTACAGGACTCAGTAACAGGTAAGCTGTCCATTGGTCTTTAGGCAAAACCTGTAAAGCTACCTGACTACCTTGACCACAGTAGAATCCTACTCCTATATCAATCACTCGACTAGGGATATCGTGAGCGGCTAGTATTTGCTGCATTAGTTCGGCTTCCGGGCGAGCAACGGTGGTTCTCAGTGTAATCCAAGACACAATAGTTATTTTAGCAATCAAGTAGCAGTTAATTCCCAATTTCAAAGGAAAAATAAATTCATGTAACCAGAGATTATCGCATTTCCCCAAAATAGACTTATACCTGCTCCTAATACTAGAAAAGGACCAAAAGGTATGGGTTGTCTGCGACTAATCCACCCTAGGGCGATCGCTCCTCCTCCGATGATAGCTCCTAATAAACAAGCTAGAAACCCTGTTAATAATAGATATTTCCAGCCTAACCAAGCACCTATCATCGCTGCTAATTTCGCGTCTCCTCCTCCCATCGCTGCTTGTCCTAGGGCGATCGTCCCAATCAGAATTATAGCTTCAAATAACCAGATACCTAAAACAGCACCTACCACACCTCCCATTAATCTTTGGATACCTCCAGTCAATGAACCCTCGTAACATCCAAGGATAAATTGAAATCCTAATCCCATGACTAAACCAGATTGGGTCAATTCATTGGGTAAAATCATCGTATCTAAATCGATTAAAGCTAAAGCTATTAGCCAACTGACTAACCCCCAATAACCAATAGTAAACCAACTAAACCCAAATTCACGAAATACCAAGACAAATAAAACAGCACAGAAAGTCTCTACCCCAGGATAGCGCCATGATATCTCTGTTTTACACCAGCGACAACGTCCTCTCAACCATAACCAACCCAATATGGGTATATTCTCTGTTTTTCCCAAAGGATGTAAACATTTAGGACATCGTGAAGGTGGATGGGTTAGGGGTATTTTCGCAGGGAGACGATAGACTAACACGTTGAGAAAACTTCCTATCGCTGCGCCAAATACAAATACAAAGGTTTGTATAACTAGATCTGCGATCGCACTTATCCACATTTTTTTAAGCTTCTGATTCTAGTTGATTGACGGAAACAAAACACTCTCCTGGTAATAATATTGGTGCTTTGGTAAACAACAATTGACCTCTATGGGTTTTCTCATCTAAAGCTACTCCAATGGGAGTTCTGGCTGTTGTTCCATGTAATCTATAATAAGTATCGTATATTTTTCGAGCTGCCGTGATAATTTCTGATTCTACGGTTTGTTGATGGGCTTCTTCTGTATAAACCACTCGTTTCCTCCTCTTCTAGCCGCAATTGTTACTAATTTTCCTGTATTTTAGCAAAACATTTACTAAAGTAAAGCTTTCCTGAGCCAAGTCACAGTTAACACTATAGCTAACCCAAAAATTAGCCACCACACTATTATTAATAATAGACACAGATTCTCTAAACTTTAATTATTATTTTTAAGAACTAAATCTCTCAAGTTAAAAGGTAAAAAAGTTATCTTCAAGTATTTAATTGCTATTTGTTATTCTTCATATAATTCCTCGATTTCTATATTTTCAGGTTGATATCTCCAGAAGAAAATTAAGTTTTCTAGCTATAATAAAAAACCTAAAGAACTAATTACCGCATTAATTACCCAGAATCTTAATAATTGTCTTTCCGCTAATTGAGGAAAAAATCTACCTAGTTTCATTCCTAACCAATTACTTGGTAAAATCAACAAAGATTGACCAACATCATAAGAACTATATCTTTGCTTATCTAAACCCAATATACCCGCGTTGGGATCTCCCCTATAACTTGGTTAATAATTCTTGGGAATCTCTGGTTGTCCTGTAATCTAATAATAAGCTATTTGTACTCTAATCTAGGTATCGGTTGTCTCCATAATTCCCGTATTTTCTTTAGTCCAACGACGACAATCTGTAGGACGGGGATGATATAACCAGCCACCTGGTTTCAAGATACGATAACATTCTCCTAGATACCAGTCTAAATCCCAGACGTGTTCGAGTACTTGAAAGGAAACAACCCCATCGAATTATCAGCTATTGGTATTGTTTTTGCTGTTTTAATAAGAATATCTGGTTTTCCCGACAAGTCACAACCAATATCTAAAATAGTCGCAGTTGTTTGAGTGAATCCATAGTTAGCTAAGGTTTCTGAGATCTTTTGACGCAACAAAGTCAGACAATAGTAGTCATGATGCCAAATTTTGGGTCTTGCGTACTTAGATTGATACTAGAGTAAATTTTGGAGATATATCTTTTATGATTATTGTTCGTCTAACCGATGGTTTAGGAAACCAAATGTTTCAATACGCTTTAGGAAGAAAATTGTCTCTTTTACATTCCACTTCCTTGAAATTAGATATTAACTGGTACAAGGGTGTAGAAACTTTTAAACAGAAGCGTAAATATAGCCTTAATTGTTTTAATATTCAAGACAATATCGCTACTCAAGCAGATTTAGACTTCTTCTTTAAAAGAAATATCCTCAGTTCCCTTAACTCAAAAACCCGTAAGTTATTACAACTACCTCCTCAAAAAATGATTGTTAATCAAACTAGATTTGAATTTGACCCTAGTTTATTTTCTTTACCTAAAAATTTATACTTAAAAGGGTATTGGCAAACAGAAAAGTATTTTCAAGATATTCGCGATATTTTATTACAAGAAGATTTTTCTTTTAAAACTCAACCCGATCCAAAAATTGTAGAACAAATAAATAATAGTGAGTCGGTTTCCCTACACATTCGTCGAGGAGACTATGTTAACGAACCAGATTTAAATCGTATTCATGGCATTTGTTCTCTCGAATATTATCAAAACTGCGTTAATTATCTCCAACAATATCTTAACAATCCCGTTTTCTTCATCTTTTCTGATGATTTAGACTGGGTAAAAGCTAACTTTTACATACCACATAAAATGATTTTTGTCAAGAGTCAACCAGATTTTGAAGACTTACAACTGATGAGTCTTTGTAACCACAACATCATAGCTAATAGTACATTTAGCTGGTGGGGAGCATGGTTAAATACCAATCCCGACAAAATAGTTTGTGCACCTAAACAATGGTTTGCCGTCAAATCCAGAGATACCAGTGATTTAATTCCCGAAAATTGGACAAAATTTTAAAAATCCCTTGCCTTTTGCTAAATTCTATGCTAACTTAAATGACAACAACTAACTAAGACATTAACCGCTTAGGGAGCAAAGGAGGTGATGCCCATGACAGATAGTAGTAAAATCATGGGTCTCCTAGTTGAAGTTAGCCGGCTGAGCGCCGGGGCTGTTCTCTAACAGTCAATATATATTGTACTTGTGGGAGTTCCTCCCGGCAGTCAGGTTTCAACTAGCAGACCCGCAACAACTTACCCTTACAGATACTTCTGTGGGGGTTTTTGCTTTTTCGAGACAAAAGTTAGACTATACTAAAAAAAATAAGTTAATCTTCACAGTATGAAAATTGCCGAAAATATTACCGAATTAGTCGGTAAAACTCCCCTAATTAGACTGAATCGCATCCCCCAACAAGAAGGTTGTGTAGCTGAAATCATCGTCAAACTCGAAGGAATGAACCCAGCAGCTTCGGTAAAAGATCGTATCGGGGTTAACATGATTAATAAAGCTGAAGAAGAGGGATTAATCACCCCAGGTAAAACTATCCTAGTTGAACCAACATCAGGAAACACAGGTATAGCACTAGCGATGGCAGCAGCAGCTAAAGGTTATCAAATTATCTTAACCATGCCTGAAACTATGAGCCAAGAAAGAAGGGCAATGTTAAAAGCCTATGGCGCTAAGTTAGAATTAACACCAGGACCATTAGGGATGAGTGGTTGTATCAAAAGAGCACAAGAAATAGTAGCCTCCATTGCTGATGCTTATATGCTTCAACAGTTTAGTAATCCGGCTAACCCAGAAATCCATAACTTAACTACCGCAGAAGAAATCTGGGCAGATACAGACGGTAAAGTTGATATCCTTATCTCAGGAGTAGGTACAGGAGGCACAATTACAGGAGTAGCCCAAAAACTTAAAAAGTATAAATCCTCTTTTCGGGCGATCGCCGTTGAACCGACTAACAGCCCAGTTTTATCTGGAGGTAATCCCGGTCCCCATAAAATCCAAGGAATTGGCGCAGGATTTGTCCCGGATGTACTCAACGTAGAATTAATCGATGAAGTAGTTACCATTAGCGATGAGGAAGCCATGATTTATGGTCGTCGCTTAGCTAAAGAAGAAGGTATTCTCTCGGGTATTTCTGCAGGGGCGGCTTTATGTGCAGCCATTAAAGTAGGTAAACGACCAGAAAACCAAGGTAAAATGATTGTGATGATTCAACCTAGTTTTGGAGAACGTTATCTCAGTACCCCTTTGTTTAAAGACATAGAAGAAGACGATTCTAAGCAATTAGTTGATTTAAAAGCATAATATGTCAGAGGATAATCACTATCAAATCCTGGGAATTACTCAACAAGCCTCTCAAACAGAGGTTAAATCAGCCTATCGCAATTTAGTGAAACAATATCATCCCGATAGTCAAAATAGCGAAGCTGACCACAATAAAATTGTCTCTATCAACGCAGCTTATGAAGTACTTGGCGATCCTCAACGACGTCGTAACTACGATCGCCAACTGCGTCAACAACGTCAGCATATTCGCACTGAAGTCTATGTACAAAGGGAAAAAAGAACCCAACAAGTACAAAAAGATTATCAACGTCAGCGAGAGAGAGAACGCCAAGTTGAGGCACAATTTGAACGGTGGTTACAACAGGTTTATCTCCCAATTAATCAATGGTTATCCTCGATTATTGAACCCCTACAGCAACAAATAGACGCTCTCGCAGGAGATCCTTTTGATGATCAACTCATGAGGGATTTCCAGCTTTATTTATCTTCTTCCCGTAAATATCTCATTAAAGCCCGTCTCTGTCTCCACCATCAACCTAACCCCCCTAAATTGGCTAAACTAGCAGCTAATCTCTACTATTGTCTCAATCAGGTTAGCGATGGTTTAGATGAGTTAGAGTTATTTACCCAAAATTATTGTGAAAGTAATTTACATACGGGTCAAGAATTGTTTAGAATAGCTAAACAACTACAAGCAGAAGCTAGTAGTCTCGCTGAAAATTTCCTCTAGATTTACTTTTTTGGTACTATTCCCGCTAGTTTTAACGCGTCGCCTAAATCATTACAGTAATTAGTTAAAGCAAATTGAGCAGGATTAACATAATTTTTATAAGTAAAATGACGATAGTTTAAGCAAAATCTATCCCAATCAGCCATTCTGATATAAAAAACCTTGATAAAAATCTTGGCTAACCATAAAGACAAAGGAATCCTTAACCAAATTCTTTTACCAAAATAAGCGCAAACTTCCTCCATCGCTTGATTAACCGTTAAAGGATCATTCCCGATCACAAATTCTCTAACTTCATCAGGGGGATGATTAACTAAATAAGTAACAATTTGGGCTATATCTCTAGCGTGGATAAAGTGAAAACTACCATCAGCTTGAAACCAACGGGCTAAATTAACCCATTCTACTATCTTCGGTAATCCCGCTGAAATGTGAGAATAGGGTTTATCTTGATCTCCTCCTAATACTAGTGTGGGAAAAATAGTCGTAATTTTGGGGGCGATCGCTAATTCTGACAATTTAGTATAACATTCATATTTACTCTTAATGTAATTAGTACCAATGTCTCTAGCTTCGGGTAATAATTGATTCTGATGATCTAAGATACTCGCTGTAGAAAAGTAGATAACTTGTTCACAGACATCTAGATCTAAAAAATTTAGTAACTTAATAGTGCTACTAACGTTAATATCAAAAATCTCATTATCTCCCCCCCAAGAAGTTGCAGCTAAAATAGCGACATTGATTGAACCCAACAACTCCTGATATTTGTCGATATCTCGTAAATCACCCTCTAAAATAGTGATTCCCTGACGATATTGATAGTCAAACAGCAACTTACCAGGATTTCTGACTAATAGATAGATTTCGTGTTCGGTTTCTTTAATTAATGCTTCAGCTAGATAGTGACCAATACAACCACTTCCACCTGTTAACAATATTCGCTTACGCTGCATTCAAATAAGTTAATCTTAAAATTAATCCCATAGATTATATCATTTACCTTCACAAAAAAGGACGTAAAGATACTCCCCTTAATCTATAATATTCTAGAGAATTAGGGTAAAATTACTTTGCTAGACGAACAAGCTAAAAAAATAATGTTACGCAAGATTCCCCACGGTCTTTACATTTGTGGTGTTAAAGACGGAGAGGAATTAAACGGTTTTACCGCCAGTTGGTTAATGCAGACTTCTTTTGTACCTCCTTTGGTGATTAACTGTGTACGTCAAGATTCTAGTTCTCACGAGATTATCAAAAAAACAGGTGTTTTCGCCATTAGTTTTTTAGATAGCAATCAAAAAGAATTAGCCGCCAAATTTTTTAAACCCCGACGTAGAGTCGGTAATAAATTTGAAGATGTAGAATTTTACCAAGGTGAAGCCACAGGATGTCCCATTATCAGCGATTCTCTCGGTTATATTGAGTGTCAGGTAGTGGATAGCGTTTTTAAAGGCGATCATACTATCTACGTAGGAGAAGTCATCGCCGCAGGAATACATAGAGAAGGCGATCAACTGCTTCTCGAAAGTACTGGTTGGCAATATGGCGGTTAAAGCGGATAGGGGGAATCGAACCCCCATCATCAGCTTGGGAAGCTGAGGTTTTACCACTAAACTATATCCGCACTAGAAGAAGTCAAAAAGCGGGTGGGGGGAATCGAACCCCCATCATCAGCTTGGAAGGCTGAGGTTTTACCACTAAACTACACCCGCTGGCAACTATTCAAACTTAGCATAACTTCACTGCCTTTGTCAAGGACTTTCTCAAACAAATTAACTAACTGCATCAGGGGTAATAAACATCGCGTCTCCAAAAGAATAAAAACGATAACCAGAGGAGATCGCCTCTTGATAAAGACTCAACAGACGTTCTCTCCCGATTAAAGCACTAACCAACATTAACAGAGTAGAACGGGGGAGATGAAAATTAGTAATCAACCCCTCAACCACCTTAAACTTATAACCAGGATAGATAAACAAATCAGTTTTACCACGAAAAGCTTGTAACCCTTCTGGTGAATTTGCTGCCGTTTCTAACGCTCGTACTACAGTTGTTCCGACAGCAATAATACGACCCCCCCGAGCTTGAGTAGATTTGATAGTTTCTACCGTAGTTGAACTAACCTCTAACCATTCTTGGTGCATTTGATGACTAGTGATACTTTCAACCTCTACAGGTCGAAAAGTTCCTACCCCTACATGAAGAGTAATTGCTGTTCGTTGTACACCCATGTGGGTTAACTTAGTCAATAATTCAGGGGTAAAATGAAGTCCCGCGGTAGGAGCAGCTACCGCACCGGGTTTAGTAGCGTACACCGTTTGATATTGAGAAGGTTCTTGATTGGGGGTAGTAATATAAGGAGGGAGGGGAACTTGACCAAAAAAAGGCAAGATATCCCAGATAGACACCCCAACAGGAGGATAAAAGCGTAAAATACGTCCTCCTGTTGCTGAATCTGTAGCGATTACTTCAGCTTTAAGACTATCTTGACTAGAATCAGAACTAGAAAAATAAATTTCTGTACCAACGCGAAAACGTTTACCAGGTTTAACCAAAGCCAACCATTGATTAGAAGCTCTCTCCTCTAATAACAGTATCTCCACTGGTGCGCCAGTTTTTTTATAGCCATATAATCTAGCCGGGATAACCTTAGTATCATTAACTACTAACAAGTCTCCTGGTTGTAATAATTCTGGTAAATCCCTAAACAAGAGATGACGATGAGTAAGAAGAGAATCTACAACCAGTAAACGAGAACTATCCCTAGGAACTACAGGAGTCTGAGCGATTAGTTCTGGTGGTAGTTGGTAATCATAATCAGATAAGTATTCTTGAGAGTTCATTGTTGCTTTAAATATTACTAGCCCTCCTCAAGAGAGCTAGTTTGAGTGTTAATTAACGTCCAGGATTGAGAAAGCGATTAGCAAATTTAAAGACATCTCCTAAATCTACATCACCATCTTTATCACTATCTAAGAAAGCATTTAAGAGAGGGTTGCCACCTCCTCCCATTCCTCCTGTAGTTTTACCCATATTTAGTAAACCCATGACCGCGGGTAATAATTTGGGCACAATGCCCTGTAACATAGAACTATCTAAACCAGTTTTTTGAGCTATAGTATTAGTGATTTGAGATTGTATTGGACCTGCAAAAATCGATTCAAGACCACCTAAACCACCAGTAGCACCACCACCACCAGTAAATTGGCTCATCACATTTTCTAATGGGTTATTACCACCTGTTACTTGCTCTTTGAGGACAGGGCGTAAAAGAGGACCTAAAGATGACATAATACCCTGCATTGCCGAGGGATTCAAGCCATTATTAGTAGTTAGTTCGTTCACTGTACCAGTGATTTGACTGAGTTGAGCGATGCTTCCCCCTTGATTAGGGTTATTAATCGAACTTAAGACATCAAAAAAAAGTCCCATGGGTATTTTACCTTGTTAACTAGATCAAGTTTTGAGCTTATTATATTACCTAGTCTTTAAAATTAAGATGTTAAAATCTGTTTTGTTGAGCAAAATTAGATATTATGCTGCCACCAATTGCTAGCAAGAAAATGCAAGCGTGGATTAGAACTCGCCATTTGATCTGTTCTGGTAACTTTTTTATTTTAGAAACCCTAGAATATACTACTGTAGAACGATTTGAAGAATGTATTAAGTCTTTAGGAGGTTCTTTAATCTCTGTTGAACCCATTAAAAAGGTTTGGATTGGTAGTCATCGACAAGTTTTGCTTTATCGAGCTAAAGCTAGTTTACATACTCCTAACCATGATTTACGCCAATATTGGCTTAAATACGGTGGATTTTACACAAGATTTGACGAACGTGGTTAAAGTTGCTTTACCAAGAAAATGGGTTTAAAGCATTGTTCTAATTGTGGGAAAAAGGTTCAAAAGTGGCTCTCTCGGCACCATGGGGTAAAAAAATAAAATTAATTTAACCTAAGAAATAGACAAATCATCTTACTTTTGCCTTTTGGCTTTTGCATGAGTGCAAGAGGGCCTATAACCATTCTTGTGAAAGCTTATCACCCTAGATACACCGAAAGCCATTAATGTCCACATTGTCGGTTTGAGTGTGTTGACACTCTCGGGCTAAATGCTACCGCATTATAACGGGAGATTCTTGCTTCATTGCCTTTTATCTATAGCAGTACGCATCTGGAGTGTTTGACATTTTTGAGTCATGAAACCTAGTATTAGCCTAAAGAGTGCAAGAGCGAGCAGCGCTATAGATACAACTTTAATTCAATCTGTACCTCCGACAAACCGACTCCACAAGCTTTTTCTTTAACGGTGTGCCCCACCATTCTCAAGACGTACCATTTTTATTTACCTTGGCATAATATCTACCTCTTTGACAGCAGACAAAAGGTTATATATCTATAATACATTACCTTACTGCTAAATCGTGATCTGCTTTTCTGACTATCCCTTTTGCCCAAGAAGTGAAATTAATATCCTCGACAAAAACGTTCTCAGCTAGATTACACAAGTTAAGATAAATTTTCCAATTAGTCAAGTAAGTTTTTGTGTTTTTAAATCCCAGTCCGATAAACTATTAATCGTGAATAACTCTAATAAGATATTGATATCTTCTATTTGACTAACCTTAGATTCAATTTGACTAGCAGCATCAGGAAAACGTTGCTGAAGATGGTCAATAATTTTGTTTTGGAGAAGATAACGTAGAGTAATTAGTTCTTCTTTATTATCAGAAACTTCTTGAACTAAACCTTGTAAAACCTTAGCTAAACTACCCAACTCATCATCACTATTAATAAACTCATTAAAAACATTAGGATCAAAATGATTATTTTCTAAACTAGCCAAAGCAATAGCCGTAACAGTATAGATTTTCTCTAAATAACTGACATTTTCTTGATTTTTAACCGCGAGAGAATCGATAACCTGATTATAACGACTAGCTATATAACCCACCTCAGTAAAAGTATCAACAGGTACTCGTAAACTCAAATCAGAACTTTTAGCTTGTTCCTCCATTACTTGTAATAAATCAAAAGTCTCTGTTTTGGCTTGATGTTCAGAAATATTGAGACCAATTTGTTCAGCTTCAGGAGAAACTCGCAAATGATAAAAACTATTAACTACTCTTAAAATTAACCAACTCAACCCAAAAGACCAAAAAAAAGCAACCCCAATCCCTAACATTTGGACTAGTAATAATTGTCCCCTATTTAAATCAGTTTCTAACAGAGATAAATTACCAAATAAAGCTACCCCAAGAGTTCCCCAAACACCCGCACCACCGTGTACAGCTATTGCATCTACTGCATCATCAATCTTATATTTATCTAACCAATATTCTACCAGCATCATTGCCGCTGCACCTGTAGCACCGATAATTACTGCCAAAGGAGCAGTAACGATATTGCAATTCGCGGTAATAGCTACTAAACCCGCCAAAGATCCATTGATTAATGCTTCAACTGCTAGATGTTTAAATCGCCATAAATGTAAACTCGTAGCAACTATAGCCCCACTAACACCAGCTAACATAGTATTGAGGATAATTAAGGGAACTGTGGCGTTAAAAGCAAAAGTACTACCCCCATTAAAACCAATCCAACCAAACCAGAGTAGAAAAACCCCTAATACCGAAAAAGGAAGATTAGATCCTTGGATCTTAGCTTGAGTATAGCGTCCTTGACGAGGACCAATAATTAGTAAAGCCGCTAGAGCAACCCACGCTCCTACACTATGAACTACGGTAGAACCCGCAAAATCCCGAAAACCCAGATGTTGTAACCAACCTCCCGTATTTTCTGTTACTAAAGCATTCCAAACCCAATGACCAAAAAAAGGATAGATAATCCCTGAAACTAAACCCGCAATAAGTAAATAACTTGTAAATTTTAACCGTTCAGCTACAGCACCAGAAATAATGGTAGTAGCAGTCCCACAAAACATAACTTGATAGAGAAAAAATGCCGCTAATTCTGGTTGAGCATTAGGAGTGAACAAAAAGTCAGTAAAACCTAACCAACCTCCTAAAGATTTACCAAACATTAAACCATAACCGAACAACCAAAATAGTGCAGCAGATAGGATAAAATCAGCAAAGTTTTTAACAGCAACGTTGATACTATTTTTAGACCTGGTTAAACCAGATTCTAAACACATAAAACCCGCTTGCATTAAAAATACTAAACCTGAACAGAGTAATAACCACAACAGATTAAGCATTTAGTTAAATTTTCACTCCCCGATAGAGACGTTCTTTACGTTTAAGAGCAAAACTTAACTCTAATTTATTTAAATTACCCGTATTTCCTAGCAAGATTAAGTTATCACCCTTGTTTAAAATTAAGGAAGGATTGGGGGGAATAATTAACTCTCCATCGCTACGGGATAAAGCAACGACGATAAAATTACCTTGACTTCTGACCTGTAATTCTCTAATAGTTTTCCCAATTAAGGGAGAATCAGCCAAAATCAGTAACTCATTCATTTCTATATTTAATTGTCCTAATAATTCGTTAAGATAGTTTAATTCTTGTTTGTGTCCTAAAAAATCTAAAGCAGTAGGATGAGTGATTAAATTAGCTATTCTCAAAGCACTAAGACTAGCGGGTAAGATAATATGATTAGCACCAGCTAAGAGGAGTTTTTTCTCAGTAGAAGGGCGATCTCCTCGGGCAATAATAGTTAGATCAGGGTTTAAACTTCTCGCTGTTAAAGTAATAAAAACATTAGCCGTATCATCAGGTAAAACAACTGCGATAATTTTTGCTCTTAAAATCCCTATACTTTCTAAGAAAGTTTCATCAGTAACATCACCTATTTTGATTAAATAATTTAAAGATTCAGCAATGGTTAAACTCTCAGGATTATTATCTAAAACAATAAATTGTTCTCCTGATTTATGGAGTTGTTGGGCGAGAATTTGTCCCATACGTTCAAAACCACAAATAATGATATGATCGCTTAAATTGTCGATGGTTTTTTGTTGACGTTGAGTATTTAACGCTTTATTGATTTCTCCCTCGGTGATCATTTGGACAAAACCTCCTACACTATATACCGCTGATGATGTTCCCGCAATGATAACTAAAATAGTGAACACTTTTTGTGCTGGAGTTTCTAAAGGTTGCACTTCTCCATAACCTACCCCAAAAATGGTAATGATTACCATATAAATCGAGTCTAAGGTAGTCCAGCCAAAAAGAATATAACCAACTACTGCTACTATCATAGTGATAATGAAAAAGATAGTACCAATAAAAATCCTTGTTAAAGAATTAGGCATTTAACATTAGATGGCATCAAGCCTAGTAAGTTATGATATTTATTATGCCTGAATATTAGCGGGAGCAAGGGGGTCTCATAAGGGTAGGTTTTTTACATTTCGGTGAAGATGAGACTCTCGGAGGAATGAAGACAAGGATACAAGGGAGATAATACATAGGAAAAACGGCGTTCAAGGAATATAATACATACAAAAAAGTGTGTTTTTGCAGCTTTGTACTATTAAGTTACACACACGTCCTTGTCCACTTTCCCGGATTGTCTTCGGAGTCTCATCCTAAGTACAATCCTTTGTAAAAAACTTACCCCTGTGAGGTAAAGGGGGAGAAAGATGAGGGTAAATCAAAGCATAAGTTGTAAAATAAATAATAAGTTATGTTTGGCTTTACAGTTATGCCCAATTTAAAATTTCCTGAACATATTCAAAATAAATTAATATCCTTATCAAAAGAATTAGGTAAAGATATAGATGACTTAATTCAAGAAGCGGTTCTTGAATATTTAGAAGATTTAGAAGATCTTAAGGTGGCTGAAGAACGCCTAGCCCATCCCCCTGATCACTATATCGATATCGCTGCAGTGGAGAAAGACCTTGACTTGGCAGATTAAATTTGACCCTAGGGCACAAAAAGAGTTAAAGAAACTCGATAAAAAAATTCAAAAACGTATTATTTTTTATTTAAAAGAAAGAATTGTCTGTGAAGACAATCCTCGATGCTTGGGTTCTGCTTTGAAAGGCGATAAAACCGGTTTATGGCGTTATCGTGTAGGAGATTATCGAATTATTTGTAAAATTAAAGATGATGAACTTTTAGTTTTAGTTATCAAAGTAGGACACAGAGGTTCTACCTATTAAATCGATTTTTAGGGGATACTTATATCAAATGGAAAAGAAAAAGCGATCTTTAGGAGTTAGGTATTAGGTATTAGGTATTAGGTGTTCCCTGTTCTTTCCTGTTCCTTCCTTCTGTTATATTTTTAGCAAATTTTAGTCAATTCGATATTACTTAACTTTCCATCATAAATAATTTTAACTCATTTAAACAAACATACCAGGGAAAAGGACGATTTTTCAACTCTTCCCACTTTTGTTTATAAACTTCAGCTTGAAGATGATAGTCTTTATGATGTTCTGGAGGTTGATGTAATTTTAAATATAAACTGATCCGATGTTGAGTTTCACTTATATTTGTTAACCAACAAGAAAAAGTATTCTGATGTTGATTATCTTCCCTAAACTGTAAATGATGAGCGCGAATTCCGACATAGGTTAATTCAGGGGGAATAACATCAATTACTTTTAATTCACAATCCCAATCTAAAGCTTTAATTGTGTTATTGTTAATTTGTTGAGCACTAGAAAAGTTTTTACATTCAGTAACTCTAGCCACTGTGCTACTAATAGGACGCTCAAATATATCTTCTTTACGTCCTTGTTGAAGGATTTTACCATGATTAAAGACAACTAATTGGTTACAGACTCGATAAGCTTCTTCTAATTTATGAGTAACGAATAAAGAAGCTCCATGATAACTAGCTAAAACGTCAATTAATGTTTGTTCAATCTGATGACGTAAGTAAGTATCTAACGCGGAAAGTGCTTCATCAAATAGTAAAGCTTCGGGTTGAATTGCTAAAGCTCTAGCTAAAGCTACTCTCTGTTGTTGTCCTCCTGATAATTGTTGGGGATAACGATACTCTAACCCTTCTAATTCTACCAGTTTAATCAAGTTTTTGATCCTTTCTTCTCTTTCTGATTTAGCTAAATCTTGGATAGCAAAACCAATATTTTGAGCTACGGTGAGATGGGGAAAAAGAGCATAATTCTGGAAAACAATTCCTAAACGACGATGATGACAAGGTATATTAATCTTACGCTCAGAATCAAAAAAAACTTTACCGTTGAGTACGATTCTACCTTGATCTGGTTTTTCTAATCCTGCTAAACATTTAAGAGTCATGCTTTTCCCTGAACCAGAAGCACCTAAAATCCCTAAAGGAGTGTTATCATGATCTAGATTAATCTTGAGTTGAAAACCAGGTAAACTTTTACTGATATTCATTAATAAACCCTTTTTGGTGGAGGGTAGAAGCTGTTTTATTTTCCCTTGACGCTTCATAATCCAATATCCTACCCAAAATGACCAAGGACTACTAAAACTAGAGGATTTAGCATAATAATTAATAATAGCGATCGCTACTAAAGCAATAGTAATCATTAATAAAACCCATCCTAAAGCTTGAAGCATATCCCCTCCTTCTGCTGCAGAAAAAATCGCAATAGGAATGGTTCTAGTTCGACCGCGAATATTTCCTGCTATCATTAAGGTAGCCCCAAATTCTCCTAAAGCTCTAGCAAACCCTAGGATAATACCTGCTATTACTCCTCGCCACGCTAAAGGTAAAAGAATTTGCCAAAATAGACGATAATCATTAGCTCCTAGGGTTCTTCCTGCATTGATTAAGTTTACATCTATTTGTTCAAATGCTCCTAAAATAGTTTTATAAATTAAAGGAAAAGCAACTACAGTAGCTGCGATCGCTCCTCCTTGCCAAGTAAAAATAACGCTGATTCCTCCCGCTATTAAGAGTTTTCCTACAGGACTATTTCTCCCTAATAATAGTAATAGTAAAAAGCCCACAACTGTAGGTGGTAAAACCAGTGGTAAGGTAAAGATTCCGTCGAGCAGTCCTTTCCCTCTTCCTTGATATTTATACATTAAATAAGCTACTAATGTTCCGAAAAATAAAGCAATGATAGTAGCTAATAAGGAAACTCTTAAAGATATCCACAGAGGTGATAAATCTGAGTTAAACATTTTATTTATTCCTTAGTTGTAAAGCCATATTTACTAAAAATTGCTTGAGCTTCACTACCAGCTAAAAAGTTAATAAATTCTTGCGCTAACTCTGGTTGTTGACTACTGGTGAGTACAGCAATAGGATAAACAACAGGACTATGGGATTCTGGAGGTGCTGTAGCTACGACTTGAATTCTCTCGCTATTTTTACTATCTGTTAAGAAGAGTATCCCCCCGTCAACATTACCTGTTTCGACGAAATTAAGAACCTGGCTAACATTTCTCCCGTAAACTAATTTATCTTTTACTTGTTCTAAAATCCCGTAAAAAGTGAGAATTTCTTCTGCATATTGACCCGCAGGAACACTACCTGGATCTCCTATGGCTAGGTTTTGAATTTCAGGCTTAGTTAAGTCAGTAAAACTAGAAATTATGTTGGTATTTGTAGGTGTAATTAAAACTAAGTCATTGCTTAATAAATCTCGGCGAGTTTGTGTAATAATTAAGTTTTTTGATGCTAGTGCATCCATTTGTCTAGCTGCTGCTGAGAAGAAGACATCTACTGGTGCTCCTTGCTCTATTTGTTGTTGTAAAGAACCAGAAGAACCAAAGTTATATACTAGAGTTGTTTGGGGGTTTTGTTGTTCATAAATAGGTTTAATTTCTTCTAGTACGGCGGTTAAACTACCTGCGGCTGAAATCGTTAACTCATTATTGCTTTGAGCTAATATTGGCAGTATTAAAACACTAAAAAAAGTAACCGTGATTAACAGTAAATAAATGCGTATTTTCTGCATAGATAGATTGTTTAAGCAAGCATGTTTAACATTATGCTAGAATTTTTACTAACCTGGTGTAGCTAAATTAACAAAAGAAGGTATAATATTGACAACTTCAGACCTCGAAATTAGCAATTATGCCTAAAACCTCTCTACCCCCCTCCTACAGTATCAAAGCTGTAAAATGGTTATGGGTTACACTCTGGCAGCAAATGATGTCTAGAATAGCTCCTAGAGATAAACTGGGGGCTTATATTCGTCCTGAGAGTGAATTTCGGCATTTTTTAAGTAATGAGCCTGAGAGTCGATATAAACCTGCTTGTGGACGTTATCGTCTTTATGTTGGTTTAGGTTGTCCCTGGGCACATCGTACTCTTGTCGTGCGCGCTGTAAAGGGGTTAGAAGAGGTAATAGCTGTATCTATAGTTGTTCCCGCTGGCGATCGCGGGATTTGGACGCTACAACAACCCGAGGAAAACTGCACTACTCTACCAGATTTATATAGATTAGCTCAACCCAATTACCAAGGACGTTGTACAGTACCAGTTTTATGGGATAGTGAAACAAAAACTATTGTTAATAATGAGAGTGGGGATATTATTCAAATTCTCAACGCTGATTTTAACTCTTGGGCTACTAATTCTGAGTTAAACCTTTATCCTGAGTCTTTACAAACAAATATTGACCACTTGAGCGAGAAAATCTACCATAGCGTTAATAATGGTGTTTATCGTTGTGGTTTTGCTCAAACTCAAGCAGCTTATAATCAAGCAGTTACTGAGTTATTTAACACTTTAACTGAGTTAGAGGATTTATTAACCCAACAACCCTATCTCTGTGGTGAAACAATTACTCTGGTGGATGTACGCTTATTTACCACCTTATTTCGCTTTGATTTAGTTTACCATGGTTTATTTAAGTGCAACTATCGTCGGATTGTTGACTATCCCAATCTGAGTGCCTATCTAACTCGTATCTACTCTTTACCTGGTGTAGCAGCGACTTGTAATGCAGAACAGATTAAACAGGATTATTATGGAAATCTTTTTCCCTTAAATCCTGGGGGAATTATTCCTATTGGTCCAGAGAGGTTGATTTAAGTTATGTTTGAAAATCTAGGTGTGGTAATTATCGGGAGAAATGAAGGAGATCGTTTACGAGACTGTTTGACTTCCTTAACAACGCAACTGAATCAAAATATTCCACTGGTTTATGTAGATTCAGGTTCAACCGATGGTAGTGGTGAGTTAGCTCAACAATATTGTCAAACAGTTATAGAACTAGATAATCAAACACCCTATACAGCAGCTAGAGCACGTAATGCAGGGTTATTTTGGTTAATTGCTAATTACCCGAATTTAAACTATATACAATTTATTGATGGGGATTGTACCTTAGCTACAGACTGGATTTCTAAGGCGATCGCCACTCTAGAATCAGATAGTCAAATAGCTGTAGTTTGTGGTCGCCGAAGAGAAAAATACCCCGAAGCTTCAGTTTATAATCTCTTGGGAGACTTAGAATGGAATACACCTATAGGAGAAGCCAAAGCTTGTGGAGGAGACGCGCTGATACGTGTTGAAGCCCTTAAAAGTGTTAATGGTTATAATGGGACTCTCATTTGTGGTGAAGAACCAGAGATGTGTATTCGGATGAGAGAAAAAGGTTGGAAAATTCTCCGCATAGACGCTGATATGACTTGGCACGATCTAGCTATGTCTAAATTTAGTCAATGGTGGAAACGTGCAGTTAGAGGAGGTTGGGCTGTAGCAGAAGGCTTCGCTATGCACGGTGCCCCTCCTGAAAAGTATATGGTTAGACAGCATTTAAGTGGTTGGTTTTGGGGCTTGATTTTACCAATCTTAGCTGTAGGTTTAAGCTGGATTACTCAGGGTTGGAGTCTATTACTTTTATTAGCTTACCCCCTACTAATAGGGAGGATTTATCGTAATCGTTTACAACAAGGTAATTATCAAAATGAAGCGATCGCCTATGCTTTTTTTGCAGTAATGTTTAAATTTGCTCAAGCTGTTGGTCAAGCTCAATATTGGCTAAATCGTTGGCAAGGTAAACAAGCTACTTTAATTGAGTATAAACAAGATCAAGATCAAGTCAAAATTTCTACTTAAACAATTACAATGACTAATAATCATGACCTCCCTTTTACCTCTGCTTTAGAACAAGCTAAATTAATTCGTCAGGGGGAAATTTCCCCCCTAGAATTAGTGCAATTGTATCTAGAACGTATTGAAACCTATAACCCTCAGTTAAACTGTTATTATACCGTGGCTACAGAAATGGCTTTAGCTGATGCTAGGGCTAAAACAGAACAACTAGCTCAAACTGAAAATTTAGCAGATCTTCCCCCCTTTTTTGGTGTACCTATCTCCATCAAAGACCTCAACTCCGTAGCAGGTTTACCCTGTTCTTACGGAAGTATTGCTCTTAAAGACCAAATCCCTAATTATGATGATGGGGTAGTTACTCGTCTCAAACAAGCAGGTTTGATTATCTTGGGGAAAACTGCTACTCCTGAATTTGGTACTCTACCTTATACCGAACCCCTTGGTTTTGCTCCTACCCGTAACCCATGGAACTATGATTATACACCAGGCGGATCTAGTGGTGGTGCTGCAGCTTCAGTCGCTGCAGGATTAACGGCGATCGCTCAAGGTTCAGACGGTGGGGGTTCTATTCGTGGTCCGGCTTTTTGTTGTGGTTTAGTAGGAATTAAACCTTCTCGTGGTCGCGTTTCTTGGTCTCCTGTAGGAGATTATCAAAGCGGGATTGCTACCAATGGTCCGATCGCCCGTACTGTAGCTGATGCAGCTGCACTATTAGACGTCATGTCTGGTTATATCGTAGGAGATCCCTATTGGTTAGAGACTCCTGAGATATCTTTTCTCGAAGCAACCCGACAAGTTCCCCCCTCTTTAAAAATTGGTTACGCTTTTACGGTGATACCCGATTTACAACCATCTGCTATTTGCCAACAACAAGTAGAGGAAACCGTAGAAAGATTAGAGGGTTTGGGTCATATTCTGGAGTTTACTAACCTTGATTTTAGCTCAATAGTTGAACCTTTTACTAAAGTATGGCAAGCAGGTGCAGCTAGTGTCAATCTTCCTGCTGAGTTATTGAGTCCCTTTAGTCGTTGGTTAGCTACCGAAGCGGGAACAGCGGGAGACTATTTACGCGCTGTGCAACAATTACAGGTTATTGCTCGTAAAATCGTTGCTTTATTTCTAGATTTTGATGTTTTATTACTCCCTACTTATCTCCATCCTCCCATTACTATCGGTGCATGGGCTGATTTAACTCCCCGAGAAACTCTAGAAAAGATTATTAGTTGGATTGCACCATGTCCTTTGGCTAACGCCTCTGCATTACCTGCTATCGCCCTTCCCACTGGGTTCTCTCCCGAAGGTTTACCCGTGGGGATTCAATTAGTAGGACGTCCTGGGGCTGAAGTTACTTTAATAGCGATCGCTTCTCAATTAGAAACAGCTAAACCCTGGTCTGATGTTCCCTCAAGTCTGCTGAAGACAGAGTAGGATTTTGCACTACATAAGGTAAACCGGATCCTGCTAAACCTCTTTTAATCCGTTCTGGGGTTTCGGGAAACAAAACAAACAGAGGATAAACCTTATCTGAACCTTCATTGAGCATATGTTGGGCGTATTGTGGTAATAGCCATTCATAACCATAACTCAAACAAACTTGAATTTGACGCCAACGACTCAATAACTCAGATAAATCCTCCAGAGGACGATGAATAAAGACTAAGATCTCCCCTGCTAATTTTATTTGCCAATCGGGATCACACATCAGTAAAGCTACCTCACAGGGTAGTTGGATTGTTTCTTTAGGTGATTTCCGTATGGTAATAATTGGTAGAGGGATAGTTAGTAAACTTTCATCAGGTCTGCGTAAACTAGGTAGTTTTTCTAAATAAGGTCTATAGGCTTTGAGTAGAGTAATCACATCTTGGGGATTAGCATACTCAGATAGTAACTCTTCGTAATTAGTTTTATCCATAATTATTTCAAAACTTAAAAAAAAGCAAAAGAAAACAGTTTCTCTTGCTTTTAAGATCTTAAGCAATCTGGTCAAAGATAGAGAACATTGGTAAATACATAGACATAAGAATAGTACCTACCATACCAGCAATACCAATCATCATCGCAGGTTCAATCAGACTAGTTAAAGCTTTAATGGTTTGTTCTACTTCATCTTCGTAGAAATCAGCTACTTTCATCATCATCGCGTCTAGTTCCCCTGTTTCTTCCCCGATACTCATCATTTGAATCGCCATCGCGGGGAAAACATTACGACGACCTAAAGCTATACTCAGCATCCCCCCCTGTTGAATTTCTCTTTTAGTTGCATCTACAGCGTCAGCGATTACCTGATTACCGATAGTCTCAATTACAATATCTAAACAGTTGAGAATCGGTACACCAGAACGAGTTAACGTCCCGAAAACTCGACAAAAACGCGCTACAGAGGATTTTTCATTCAACGGACCAAATAGGGGTATTTTCAGAATCAAAGCATCGATCTGATAGCGTCCCTTCTTGGTTTTATAGTAAGTTCTAAGAGCAAAAGCAAGAACAGCTATAATAACAATTGGAACCAAAATTTTCCAACTTCTGACTATTTTACTTAGCTCTACCATAAAAGCCGTTAAAGCTGGTAATTCTGCTCCTAAATCGTCAAAAATTTGGGCAAAAATGGGAATCAGAAAAGCCGTCATTCCAAAAAATACAGCTGTAGCAAATAGTCCTACCGCCACAGGATAGGTCATCGCTGATTTAATTTGGTTTTGCAAACGAGCCATATCCTCAAGTAATTTAGAGAGACGGTTTAATACTTCATCCAACACACCCCCTGTCTCACCTGCTTCCACCATACTGACATAAAGTTGATCAAAACATTCGGGGTATTTACCCATAGAATCTGAGAGATTCCCCCCTTGTTGAACGTCATTACTGATGCCTTTAATCGCTCTTTTAAGCTTAGCATTATCACAGTGTTCACTTAGTACCCCCAAAGCTCGGACGATAGCTACACCCGCGTTAACCATTACCGCAAATTGTCGGGAAAAAACCGCTTTATCTTTAACTGTCACCTTACTGAAATATAATTCCAGTTGTGACATATCAAAATTGACGCCGGCTTTACTAACTTTGCCTATGGTGTCATAACGTTGCTTGAGAAAGGTACGGGCTTGTTCAGGAGAACTCGCATCAACTTTTTCTTTGATTAGTTTCCCTGATTTATCTTTTACTTCAACAATAAAGGTTGCCATGATCTTAATACTCTAAATGATGATTATTTAGCCGAGAGACTACCAGCTACCAGACGTTGTAACTCATCTGGTTTTCCACTTTTAGAAATAGCTTCCTCAAAAGAAATAGCCCCACTCTTGACGTAGTTAGCTAAAGATTGCTCCATGGTTTGCATTCCTAACTTCATCCCCGTTTGAATCGCTGAGTAAATTTGTGGTGCTTTCGCTTCCCGAATCAAGTTAGCGATCGCTGGGGTAACCACCATAATTTCTTGAGCTAACACCCGACCAAACTCACCAGGTTTGGGGTTTTTCTTCTTAGGAAGACATTGACTGAATACTCCGATTAAAGAGTTGGACACCATCGCTCGTATTTGTGCTTGTTGTCCTGCAGGAAACACGTCAATCATCCTGTCTATAGTACCTGCGGCTGAATTTGTATGTAGAGTACCAAACACTAAGTGACCTGTTTCTGCTGCTGTAATTGCTAGAGAAATGGTTTCTAAATCCCGTAGTTCACCCACTAGAATGATATCTGGGTCTTCCCTTAACGCTGATTTGAGCGCATTAGCAAAACTTTTCGTATCTTCTCCTCGTTGACGTTGGTGAAATAAACTTTTATGGTTACTAAACACATATTCGATCGGATCTTCTACCGTTAGAATATGCTCTGCTCTGGTACGATTAATTAAATCTAAAATTGCTGCTAGGGTAGTAGTTTTACCTGATCCTGTTTGTCCTGTTACTAACACCATTCCGCGGGGTCTTTCCGCCATTTCCCTGACGATATCTGGTAAACCCAACTGTTCAAAATTAGGAATTTTCGAGGATAAAGCTCGTAAACAAGAAGCGTAACAACCTCTTTCTTTATAAACATTTACCCGAAAACGTGCTAACCCTTTGACACCATAGGAACAGTCTAACTCCCAATTTTGCTCTAATTCCTTGCGTTGAGTATTATTGAGCATACTAAAAATTAGACGCTGACATTCTTGGGGAGTGAGTAGCTCATCGTTGATTGGTCCTAATTTGCCATTAATACGGAAATAAATAGGCGCTCCTGCTTGAATGTGCATATCAGAGCCACCCATTTCTACCAATTGTTCCATCAAATCTTCGATCATTAATTCCATAATTTTTTTCTCCTTAATCTTGGAAACGTGGTGTCATACAGTAAGGACAATCTATCCACTCTGGTTGTAATCCTGCTCCACAAGTTTTGCAGATGAGGACTGATTTACGCTTCGCTCTTAGCTCCGCTTCTATACCAGAATCTGTAAAGGTTACCCTTTCAACTTCTTCTAGAGTGGTGTGTCCTTCTAGTACCAAATTGATACTATAGGCTAGTAGAGTCACCATTCCTTCCTCTACTGCTACCTCTTTGATGCGGTCAGTGCTTGCACCCTGATTAATCAAAGCTTGTATTTGTTCACTATTTTTCATCAACTCATATACCCCTACCCTCCCTTTATAGCCAATACCTCCACATTTTGGACACAGTGTTTTATTCAGTTTTGCCGCTTGCATTTCTTCGGCACTGACAGTGTTCGCTTTATAGAGGGTTATTTGCTTATCTTTCATCGCTGATAAGCCAAAACGGGCTAATTCTTCTTGGGATGGTTGATATGCTACCTTACATTCACTACATACCCGTCGCATTAATCTTTGCGCTAAAACCCCTAGTAACGCACCCGACACCATAAAAGGCTCTACCCCCATCTCATCCAATCGAGCGATCGCCCCTGCTGCGTCGTTAGTGTGTAAAGTGGTTAACACCAAGTGTCCTGTTAAAGCTGCTTCGATCGCCGTTTTCGCCGTTTCTTTATCCCTGGTTTCCCCCACCAGAATCACATCAGGATCTTGTCGCAGAAAGGCTCTGAGGATCGAGGCAAAATCCATCCCTTTTTCTCTAATTACCTGTACTTGGGTAATTCCTGGTAGTGAATATTCGATGGGGTCTTCGGCTGTACTGATATTTACCCCTGGATTATTTCTTTCTGCTAAAATTGAGTATAATGATGTAGATTTACCAGATCCTGTTGGTCCTGTTACTAGAAACAACCCAAAAGGACGCCCCGCTAACTCTCTTACTTCTGCTAAGGTATCTAGATTGCTGATGAGTTTATCTAATCCTAATTGAGTTGCTGAGTTATCTAGAATCCGTAAAACTACTTTTTCTCCGTAACGACTCGGCAGACTGTTGACCCGAAAATCTACTTTTCTGCCTTGGAAAACCCGTCTAATTTTACCATCTTGGGGCATTCTGCGCTCTGCTATATCCAAATCTGCAATAATTTTAAATCTAGCTACTACTGGTGTGATAATATGTTTAGGTAGCGGTGGAAATGCTTGAGTCAATACCCCATCTTTACGGAAACGTATCTTTAAATCCTCTTCTTGAGGTTCGATGTGAATATCTGATGCTCCTTCTTTCAAGGCTTTAACCAAAATTTTATTAACTAGTGCGATGATTGGTGGTGCACTATTATCATTTTCATCAGTAATAACATCTGATTGATCATCTTGTTCATCAGGTGCTACCTCGATATTCTCAATGATTTCGGTAACATCACTGAGTTTTTCTAAAGTCTTTTGTTTTAATTCTTCAGCTCTTTCTTTATCTCGTTTTGATTCAGCGTTTTGGTACTCATCTAATAATCTTTGATAATCTTCTTTGGTAATTACCATTCGCTGTAAACTCAGCTTTTTCTGACCTAAAATCCGACGTAATTCGTCATAAGCTTCTAAGTCATCAGGATTAACCATCGCCACTAACAGTATTTCTTCTTCTTTTTTGATGGGCAATAGTTTATAACGCCTACATACTTCTATGGGAATAACCTTCTCAATTAGCAACGCCATTTGAATACTAGCGATGCTATCTACTTCAGGATCAACGCAATCAACACCATAAAACACCTTGAGCTCAAATAATTGGTGTTTCTTATATTGTCTGACTAATTCTGAAGGAAGTTTACGATTAGTTAACTCTTCTAAAATGTTAATCAGGGAATTTCCTGACTCTTCTTTTTTCTGTAAAGCTAGTTTCAGTTGTTCACGTTGCACATAACCCGCTTCAATCAGCTTATTCCCAAACGGGAAAAAGAAATCTCTAGGTACAAGTGCTCGTGATGATTTGTTATGGAGTGAAGATTTATTCATGAAAATATAAGTATAAATTACCTGGTTCTAAGATTATAGTTCCCAAAAGTTGGACTAAAATTAAGATCATCAGCAAAATTTTTTCTAGTTCGAGTCCTGATTAAGAAATATAACGAACCATAGCTCAGATATGCTAAAATTTGTTCAAGAGAATAAGCTACTCCTGAAGCTAATTATCCATCAATTCCAGAAACCATGAACTCAAACGAAATCAATGTTGACAATTCAGCGGAAACCTTTACTAATCAAGAGGTAGAAGTGCAGGAATCTCCAACAACTGAAACAACTACAACCGAAAATCAAGACCATCAAGAGGTAATCACAGCCCTACAAGAACAGGTAGCTGTACTCAAACAGCAATTAGAAGAACAAACAGAAAAAACTGAAAGCTTTAAAACACAATACATCAGAATTGCCGCTGACTTTGATAACTTTCGTAAACGTAGCAACAAAGATCGAGAAATGTTAGAATGTCAGGTTAAGCGCAATACAATATTGGAATTACTCCCTGTAATTGATAACTTTGAACGTGCAAGAACACAACTAAAACCCAATAACGATGGAGAAAAAGCGATCCATAAAAGTTATCAAGGTGTATATAAAATCCTAGTAGATAGTCTCAAACGTATTGGCGTATCACCAATGCGCCCCGAAGGTCAACCCTTTGACCCTAATTATCATGAAGCAATGTTAAGAGAGCCAACGGATGAACACCCAGAAGGAACAGTCATCGAAGAATTAATCAGAGGTTACCTTTTAGACGATCAAGTATTGCGTCATGCTATGGTAAAAGTAGCAGCACCCAAAGAGGAAGTGGATGACTCGACTACAGAAACAGCAGAAAACTAGAAAAATTTTATTTAATTAATTGTACCGCCGCCGGCTATGGGAAAAGTCATTGGAATCGACCTAGGCACAACTAATAGTTGTGTATCTGTGATTGAAGGGGGTAAACCCATCGTCATCTTAAATCAAGAGGGTTCAAGAACAACCCCCAGTATCGTGGCTTTTGCTAAAGGAGACCAACGTCTAGTTGGTCAACTAGCCAAGCGGCAATCGGTAACCAATGCCGAAAATACTATATATAGTATTAAAAGATTTATCGGACGTCGTTGGGAAGAAACAGAAATAGAGCGATCGCGTGTACCCTATAATTGTGTTAACGGGAAAGACGACACAGTTAATGTCCAGATTCGGGATGAAGTTTATACCCCCCAAGAAATCTCGGCAATGATTCTGCAAAAATTACGCTCAGACGCTGAACAATTTTTAAATGAACCCGTAACCCAAGCGGTAATTACTACACCTGCTTACTTCACAGATGCTCAACGTCAAGCTACCAAAGACGCGGGAACAATCGCAGGGTTAGAAGTACTCAGAATCATCAACGAACCCACAGCAGCAGCTTTAGCCTATGGATTAGATAAACAGGAAACAGAACAAAATATCCTAGTATTTGACTTAGGTGGAGGGACTTTTGATGTCTCGATCCTGCAAATAGGTAACGGTGTATTTGAGGTAAAATCTACCTCGGGGAATAACCACCTCGGGGGAGATGATTTTGATAACGTCATCGTCAACTGGTTATTAGAGAATTTCCACAAAGAAGAACAAGTAGAACTCAGACAAGATAAAATGGCGATTCAACGTCTGCGTGAAGCAGCAGAAAAAGCCAAAATAGAGTTATCGACTATACTCGCCACATCGATTAATCTACCCTTTATTACCGCCGACGAAAACGGACCAAAACACCTAGAAGTAGAATTTACGCGGACTCAATTTGAAGAACTAACCAAAGAATTAAGAGAAAACACTATTCAACCAGTAGAGCAAGCTCTCAAAGATTCTAATCTATCAGAATCAGAAATAGATCGTATTATTCTAGTAGGAGGCTCTACCAGAATACCATCGATTCAAAAAGTGATCCAAAATCTCTTCCCAGATATTCCTCTAGATCGCACCGTTAATCCCGATGAAGCAGTAGCTTTAGGTGCAGCAATTCAAGGAGGAATACTCGGAGGAGAAGTAGAAGATCTTCTACTCTTAGACGTAACTCCCCTATCTTTGGGCATCGAAACCTATGGGGAAATATTTACCAAAATAATTGAGCGTAACGTCACCATTCCTACTAGTAGATCGCAAATATTCTCTACAGCCACAGACGGACAAACCTCAGTAGAAATACACGTATTGCAGGGTGAACGAGCTATGGCACAAGATAACAAAAGCCTAGGTAAATTCATTCTCACAGGAATTCCCCCCGCCCCTAGAGGTGTACCCCAAATAGAGGTAGCCTTTGAAATAGATGTAAACGGTATTCTCAAAGTAGAAGCCCAAGACAGAGGAACAGGGAAAATACAAACAATTTCTATTTCTAATACAGGGTCTTTAAACAGTAAAGAAATAGAACAAATGCGTGAAGAAGCGGAAAAATACGCAGAACAAGATCGTCGTCGCTTAGTCTTTGTTCAACTGAAAAATGAGATTAATGAGTTATTCCGTGAATACGAGTCAAGTTTGAGAACTCATGCTAAAATCATACCTCTAGATTTCCAAGAAGATATGCAAAGCCAAAGAGTACAACTAGAAACGGCTTTAAGTAATAATTACAGTATAGATGAGGTTAAAGAGTTAGCTAACACCTTCCGCGAAAAACTATATGGTTTGGGTGTGATTATCTACGGAGAAGCAACTCAAGAAACTCGCTATGGCTTTGAAGCCGTAGAAGATGAAGAATTTAGAACAATAGAGGAGGAAATCTTAAATGAGTTAAATCAAATATCAGAGGAAGAATTCTCAGAAGAAGGAGGTTTAGATACCTTTTTTGAATTCAATTATGAGCAAGATGAAACAGTCACCGGAGATTATGAAGCGGTAGACTAAAAAGATAAGTACAAATTCTGTAATTTTTAACCAAAATAGCTATCTATGCCCAAAGATTATTATCAAACCCTTGGTGTTTCCAGAGACGCCAGCAAAGAAGACATAAAAAAAGCCTATCGTCGTCTCGCTCGACAATATCACCCCGACGTTAACAAAGAAGTAGGCGCAGAAGAGCGTTTTAAAGAAATTAACCGCGCTTATGAAATTCTCTCCGAACCAGAAACCAGAGCCAGATACGATCGCTTTGGTGAAGCAGGAGTCTCAGGAGGTGCGGCAGCAGGCGGCTACGACGCCTCAGACTTTACAGGAGGGTTTGCTGATATTTTTGAAAGTATCTTCTCTGGTTTTGGCGGGGTAAATCAACCCCGAAGTGCCAAACGAGGTCCAACACGAGGAGATGATCTCAGATTAGATTTCAAACTAGAATTTAGTGAAGCTATCTTCGGTGGGGAAAAAGAAATCAAAATACCTCATCTAGAAACCTGTCAAACCTGTAAAGGTAGTGGGGCTAAACCCGGAACAGGCTCAAAAACCTGTCCAACCTGTAGCGGGACTGGTCAAGTACGCAGAGCTACACGTACACCCTTTGGCACATTCGCCCAAGTCTCTACCTGTCCAACTTGTAATGGGGAAGGACAAATTATCGAAGAAAAATGCGAAACCTGTGCAGGTGTAGGTCGCGTACAAGTAACTAAAAAGCTAAAAATTAATATCCCCCCGGGAGTAGATAATGGAACTCGTTTAAGAGTCAGTGGCGAAGGAGATGCAGGGGCTAAAGGTGGTCCACCAGGAGATTTATACGTATTTGTCTCCGTTGAACCACACAAAGAGTTTCGCCGACAGGGTATTAATATCCTCTCAGAAATTACTATTAGCTATCTACAAGCAATTTTAGGCTGTCGGCTCGAAGTAAATACCGTCGATGGACCTGAAGAGATTACTATACCCGCAGGAACTCAACCAGGTACAGTTCTAACCCTAGAAGATCACGGAGTCCCCAAATTAGGTAACGATATCAGTCGCGGTGACCATCTCATCACGGTAAATGTCCATATCCCCGAGAAAATTAGCAATGAAGAAAAAGAACTCTTGCATAAATTAGCAGAAATCAGGAAAGAAAATACAGGGAAAGGTGGTTTAGAAGGATTCTTAGGGAGTTTATTCCATAAATGAAGAATGCCGCTATACTCTTAGATCTGCGGGGGACACCCTGTCCTCTCAATTTTGTCCGCACCAAAATACAACTAGGGAAAATGTCACCAGGAGAATTGCTAGAAGTTTGGCTAGATCCTGGTGAGCCCATCGAACAAGTACCCGATAGCTTGATTATGGATGGACACCAAGTAGAAGCCTGCGACAATCGTGACCAGTTTTATGCTCTCTATGTGCGGAAAAAGACTCCCGAATGAGTAAGGAACGGTTAGAAAACTACCTGCAAGGGACGGTGATGGCGGTACAAGCAAATTATTACTTTGTCCGCACAGATAGTAAAGAATTACTCTGTACCTGTCGCACTCGTCTGAAAAAAGTTGGACAAAAAGTCATGGTAGGCGATCGCGTTAAAACGGTAGAACCCCAAAATAGTGACGGTAGAGGCTCAATTATCGAGATTTTACCACGCTCTAATCAACTTTCTCGCCCAGCGATCGCCAACGTTGACCATTTATTACTGTTATTTGCCTTTACAGATCCTCCCCTAGATCCTTGGCAATTAAGTCGTTTTCTAGTTAAAGCCGAATCTAGTCAGCTTGATCTGAGTCTCTGTTTAAATAAAGCGGATTTAGTCACCACAGATACACAGCAATATTGGCGAGAGAAGTTACTTAATTGGGGTTATGATCCTATTATTGTCAGTGTTAAAACTCAAATGGGTCTAAAGCAACTGCAAGAAAGACTACAAGGAAAGATAACTATCTTAGCAGGTCCATCTGGAGTAGGGAAATCTACTTTAACTAACGCTTTAATTCCTGAAGTTAATCAGCGAGTTAATAGCGTGTCAGGAAAGTTACATCATGGTCGTCATACCACCCGTCATGTCGAGTTATTCCCCTTACCTGGAGATGGTTTTGTTGCCGATAGTCCAGGCTTTAATCAACCTAATTTAACTTGTACCTCTAATGAAATTGCTAGTTTCTTTCCCGAAATTAGACAACTGCTCAGAGAAAATAACTGTCAATTTAACGATTGTCTCCACCGAGACGAACCTAATTGTGTAGTCAGGGGTGATTGGGAACGTTACGAACATTATCTCAAGTTTCTTGAGGAAATGATCAATCTAGAGACTCAACAACAGCAACAAGCAGATCCTGAATCCCAACTCAAACTAAAAATAGGTGCTTCAGGAGAAGAGTATTACGAACCTAAATTAGAAAGCAAAAAATATCGACGTCTTTCGCGACGGGGAAAACATCAACACCTTCAAGAAAAACTAAGTTATCAAACTCTAGCAGAATTATCACAAGAACTTGAGGATGAGTAAAATCAGATGCAAAAGAAAAAATTAATTTAAGTGTTAAGTTTTAGGTGGTATTATATTCTACAACTAGCACACTGCACCATGCTCCCTGCTTCCCACACCCCCCACACTTCCCTTTTGGCATGAATTGCCCATAGCGCCATATATAGCAGTACGCATTTTTGAGTCATGAAACCTAGTATTAGCTTTTGCCTCTTGCAAGAGTGCCTTGCGCGTAGCGCTATATTGAGAATTGTGAAATTTTGACGACTTGGTGTTTCAACCGCAGAAAAAGTGTTAGCCTGATTTAAGATTGGGTTTTGAACACAATAAGAAATTATGAATCAACACAATAAAATACCTGGACAAGAAATCAGCGAATATGTAGCGGATCTACAAATACATATGACTCTACAAGCTCGCAATTTAGTACCACCTCTTAAACCTACCAAGGATAGTCGCGAGCAGCTTTTACAAGAAAGTCAAGCTCAGTTAGAGAAGTTCTTTTCTCGTCAAAGACTTAACTAACCTTAAAAACACTCCCCGCGCTTTCGCGGGGATTTTTGTTCAAATTAAATCGGCTTGGTGACAAATAACCGCAAAAACCGCCGCCATTAGAGTTATTCCCAAAGCAAGCAAAGGGTTTTGACCTCGACTCACAGCATAAGAAGTTACAACACCTGCTCCTAACGCTGCGGTAGCTGCTGCTCCTAATAAATCTTTTTCTGCTTTCATCTTGTTAGTAAATTAGTTTTAAGTGTTCCTTAAGTTATCATCTTCTGGAGTTAAATGAGCGCAAAAGGGCTAAAACTGCAATTAAGATTAAAATTTAGTTAATTTTCTTAATATTTATTTCTTGGGCTAAATTTTGGCACAATAGTTAAAAGAACCAAAAAAACAACTATAGTTGAGATGACCACAACTTATACCGTTAAAATTCAACACCAAGGTGAAGAATACACAATTCAAGTTCCCGAAGATGAGACAGTTTTAGCTTCTGCTCAAAAAGCAGGTATAGATTTACCTAGCTCTTGTCTAGCTGGAGTATGCACTACTTGTGCTGCCTTAATCAAATCAGGAACAGTAGAACAAAGTGAGGGAATGGGAATATCGCCAGAATTGCAACAACAAGGTTATGCGCTTCTGTGTGTAGCTTATCCTCAATCAGATCTGGTGATTGAATCGGAAAAAGAAGAAATAGTTTATAGCAAACAATTTGGTCAATCCTAAGAGAGAAGCAATAATGACAACGCACTTTATTACAGCAGAAATAGATCTGCAAGGAAACCCTCAAGCCTTACAACAAGAGATAGAAGCAGAACTACAAAAACGCGGAGAGCCCCTACGCTGGTCAATTACTAAAGTAGATCCAGTTAAGCAAAAAGCAGCAATAGAAGCAATTGTAACGAAACCATAAACTAGGTGTCTAGTAAACCATATACGGTAGTTTTGTTAGTACCTACAGGAATAGGCGCTAAAATAGGAGGCTACGCAGGAGATGCTTTACCCGTAGCTAGGGCGATCGCCCAAGGATGCGATCGCTTGATTACTCATCCTAACGTTCTCAATGGTGCGCAACTCTATTGGTCAGACCCCAAAATACTCTATGTAGAAGGTTATGCTCTAGACCAATTCGCCCTAGGAAATTGGGGATTAACTCCAGTTAAATACAACTCCATTGGCATAATTCTTGACCAGGGGATAGAACCAGAATTACAGCTTAGACACCTGCAAGCAGCTGATGCACTCAGAGCAACATTGGGATTGACTATCCAAGATTATCTGATTACCGATGCTCCCCTAGGGGTAGAGTTGCGCTCCGCTCCTAGTGGAGCAAGTTGGGGAACTATTAGTAATCCAGGTAGTTTGTTACGAGCTGCTGCTAAATTGATTGAAACCGCCAAAGTAGAGGCGATCGCTGTAGTAGCGCGCTTTCCCGATGAAGAAAACAGTCCCGCGCTGCAAGACTATCGCCAGGGTTCGGGAGTAGATCCCATTGCTGGAGCTGAAGCGGTGATTTCCCATCTAATTGTACGTAATTTTGGTATTCCTGCAGCTCATGCACCTGCTTTACAACCCCTACCTTTAGAACCAGAATTATCCCCGAAAGCTGCTGCTGAAGAATTAGGTTATACCTTTTTCCCCTGTATTTTAGTAGGTTTGAGTCGAGCTCCTCGTTTAATTACTAGTCAATCTAGAGCTAATTTAGAGACAATTTGGGCTGACCAAGTAGATGCGGTAATTGTTCCTGGTGATGCTTGTGGAAGTCCTGCTCTTCTTGGTTTTAGTCAGCTAAAAACTCAAGTAATTGCTGTAGGAGAAAACCAGACCAGAATGCAGGTTACACCAGAATCCCTAGGAATTAAAGCAATTAGAGTACAATCTTATTTGGAGGCTTTAGGAGTAATTGTCGCTGAAAACGCAGGAGTTGCTATTGAGTCTCTCCGTCCGGAATTATCATCATTATCCAAAAGTAAATTATTGTGAATGAACCCAACAATTCTGAATTAGAACCCTTAACTCGTAGTCAAATTTTAATAATTATGGCAATTACAGCGATTATTATTGTGATGATCGCTAAACTCTGGCAAAAAATCGGCTCTGTTGAGATATTGGCTTGGGAATTTACCTCTCAAGCTTTGATTTGGAGCATAGCTTTGGCAGGAGTTATCAGTATTGCTAGTAGTGTAATTTATCATTTTTGGCCGGCTTATCGTCAAAGTGCTGATGCTTATTTAGAGTTAGTTATTAAACCTTTGACTTGGTCTGATTTAATTTGGTTAGGGTTATTACCTGGTTTAAGTGAAGAATTACTCTTTCGGGGTATTATGTTACCTGCTTTAGGTTTAAATTTAGCCGCTGTAATTATCTCTAGTTGTTTATTTGGTATCCTACATATGAATGGTACACAACAGTGGTCTTATGCTCTCTGGGCTGCAGTTGTGGGTTTTTTGTTAGGATATGTGGCTTTAATTACTAGTAATTTGATCATCCCTGTTATAGCCCATATTTTGACTAATTTCTGTTCTGGTTTAGTTTGGAAGACCCAAAATAGATTTAATTCTTCTTCTTGATGATCGAATTTTAAGAAACACTTTAAAATCCCTACTAAGCAAGAGATAGGGGAGAGGGGGAGAGGGGGAGAGCTCACAAGTGTAGGTTTTTTACAGAAAAGTTATCATGAGGT
>RECR01000055.1 GCA_007693955.1 Gloeocapsa sp. DLM2.Bin57 | reverse complement strand
TCATCTCACGCTTATTTGAGAAAATAAAGCTTGAGGCTTCTCGCGGTTAAGCTAAATTATGTCACCAATTAACCCAGATCATTTAGCAGAGTTATCAAATAATCTCAATTTATTGGTCCAAATGTCTGATCCTGATCTGGAAGATTTATTGAGTTTGGAAAACTTACCCGAATCGATTAGAGATTGGGCGATTAAATACGAGGATGAGGATAGAGAGATTAGCACACAACCCTCATACACCGAGAGATGTATTAGAAAGACTAGCTACCGATGCTGATCAATATGTACGCCGTGGTGTAGCACAAAATCCCCAGACAACAGCAGAAATTCAAGCCAAAATATCCCTGTTTACTGAATATTATCACAGTAAAAACATTCCTATCAATATTCTTCAAGAACTCGCTAATCATTATGATAGTTACGTTAGGAAAATAGTAGCCAAAAAACCCAATACACCAGTGAGTATTTTAGTAGTACTAGCTAATGATGCTGAGCCAAATGTGCGCTCGGTTTTAGCCAAAAACCCCAATACACCAGTGAGTATCTTAGCAATACTTGCCACTGATATTTCATTATCTGTACACTCGGCTGTAGCGGAAAACCCCAAGACACCTAAACACATCTTGGCAAAACTAGCTAGCGATGCTGATAACACTGTGAGTAGTGCTGCTAGGAAAAATCCTCTTTTTAATCAAATTAGTTAAATTATTGTTTTTTGAACTTTTCTTTAGCTGCTGTGAAAGCTTCTTGCATAACTGCTTGGATTTTTTGGGGATCTGGTTTTTTACCACCGATTAAGTCACCAAAATAAACGCATACTCCTTCACCTAAAGCCCAAGTATAAGCCCCAGCCCAAGAAGCTGCGACAACACTACCTAAACCAGGGATAAATTTAATTAATTCTCTACCTACTGCTTGGGCTAAAAAACCACCTGCGATCGCACTTATAATCCCTCCTGCTTGAGAAGGACTAATGGTTTGTCCATAGATTTTACCGATTAAGCCTACCATAGATACTTGTAGGGTAGTAAGTACTGGCATAGTAGCAAAGGGTAAGGGTACAGCGGCGATAGTACCTGCGATCACTGAAAAAGTGAGTATATAACGTCTAGCTACATCTCGATAAACGTTACCAATTTGGTTAGCAACACTGTTATCGAGGAGTTGATGAATTGCTTGTGATTCAGCTTCGGGTAATAACTCCGCTAGATTGTCTGTGAGTGCTTCTAAGCCGTAAAATACGGGGGTATAACCATCAGATTCTAGGGTAAAATCGATTAAGACTACGCGATCGTATAGGTTAGCAAAGTCTTTAGTTATAGCCGTAAAAGCGCGGTTAATGTTTTCATCTGCTAGGGGATTAGAGGGATGTTCGGTAATTTCAGGGGGATATAACTCGTGTAAACAGGTAACTGCTAAAATACAGGGTATATTACTATATTTTTTACGCAGTTGTTGAGCAATTTCCCTTAAACTATCAGTAGCAAAGTCGTTTATTTTCACAGTTAGAATTAAGACTTTAGCTCCTCGATCTGGTTGTTCTAATTCTGTGGTTAATTCTTGAATAATATTTTCTGTGTTGTTTTGAACGTCTCCTAAACCTACGGTATCGGTAAAGACTAATAGGGGTAGATCGTCACAGGGATAATTATACCTTTGGGTATTCTGGGTATGGGGGCGGAATCCTTGTCCAACTATCTCTGCTGATACTCCAGTTAAACCCCGAACAAGAGAACTTTTTCCTGTTTGGGGTTTCCCGATTAAAAAAGCTTCTGTAGTAGGTAATTCTGCGCGTACTTTGGTGAGGATTTCTTCTATTTCTTTTTCCGAGACGTTAAACCAACTTCCTACTTTTTCGGAAACTTTCTCTACTGCTACAATTTGTCTTAACCGATTTTGGAGATTTTTTAGCCAAGAAGATTTGATGGTATCTGTTTCTGCTTCTGTCTGATTTTCGTTGAGCATATTAGTTTAGATTATTGATATATCATATACTTTTATTCTAACCAATTAATCTCACGAACTGCGATACATAGCACGGATAATTACGCCTGGATCAATGTCTTGTTGACCATGTTTTAAACCCCAATGCAAGTGTGGTCCTGTTGTACGTCCGGTCATTCCTACTCTCGCTATTCTTGCACCTGTAGAGACGTATTGTCCCTCGGTGACGGTTACCCCTAATTGGGGGTCAACTAGATAACGTCCTTGAGGCGTTACTGTTACATAACCATCTAGATGACAATATGTATGTTGCCAATCTCCCGATTGTATAGTTATCTGAGTACCACAGTTAGTATGGTCAGATAAAATCACCACTTGTCCTCCCCACCAATTACGTATGTAACTACCCAAAGGAGCAGCTATATCTAATCCATTGTGAAACTCTCTCTGACCTGTAGTTGGAGAAATACGGTAACCAAAACCAGAGGTGTAACCCTGAAAATTTTCGACTGGAAATGATGCTTGTTGCCAGTTAGTGGCTAATTCTATCTCTAAAGCGGTGACGTCCGTAAATTGTAAAGTTTCTATAACGAAACAAAGGGCGATCGCCAAGAAACTGAGTAATAAATACTTACTCCAGGTTTTCAGGTAATATCTACCAGTAGGGATCATTTTCATCTCAGTTACTGGTTTAGTTAACAACAACTCTCTAGTATAACAACTGACTAGATTTTAGTTAACAGAGTGATTTTACTTAACTTTTGGGATATTCTACCATCAACTTTTGTACTTGTTCAGCGTGATAAGAACTACGAGTCAGAGGTGAGGAAACTACCTGTAAAAAGCCTATCGATTCGCCGTATTCTCGCCAAGCGTCAAATTGTTCGGGAGTAATAAAAGCTTGAACTCCTAGATGTTGGGCTGATGGTTGTAAATATTGTCCAATGGTAAGAATATCACAATCTACTTGACGTAAATCTTTAATGACTTGACGTACTTCGTCATCGGTTTCACCTAAACCTACCATGATTCCTGATTTAGTATAAACAGTAGGAGCTAATTCGCGAGTACGTTGTAACAATTCAAGCGATCGCTGATAATTACCTTGAGGACGAACCCGACGATAAAGTCTAGGTATTGTTTCTGTATTGTGGTTTAAAACTTCTGGTTTAGCCGAGAGAATAACCCCTAAAGCTTCCCAATTTCCACATAAATCAGGAATAAGTACCTCAATAGTCGTGTTTGGCGAAATTTGCCGCACTTCTTGAATACACCGTACAAATTGAGTAGCTCCACCATCTGCTAAATCATCTCTATTCACAGAGGTAATTACCACATGATTAAGATTGAGACGTTTTACCGCTTCCGCTAAACGCGTTGGTTCTGTACTATCTAAGGGTAAAGGTTTTTTCTCAAAATCTATATCACAATAAGGACAAGCGCGAGTACAAGCAGGACCCATAATTAAAAAAGTCGCTGTCCCTGCGTGGAAACATTCCCCAATATTAGGACATGAAGCTTCTTCACAAACGGTATTGAGGTTTAAATCTCTTAAAATATCCTTAACTTTACCAACGCGCTGATTTTGAGGGGCTTTTACCCTTAGCCAACTCGGTTTAACCGTCACTGATAGTTTTCTCCTAGTGTGATATAATATTTAAATTCTAACCAAAAACGGGATGTAGCGCAGCTTGGTAGCGCACTTCGTTCGGGACGAAGGAGTCGCAGGTTCAAATCCTGTCATCCCGATTGTGAGCCTAACCTTTATCTAGTAAGCACTTCAGCTATTAGCTATCCTTATTGAATCTAATCTAGGATACCTGATACCAGATGATACCATTTTGATACCAAGTTGGCTAAGAATAGGTGTAATCCTACTAAGATTAATAGTAAAACTATATTCCCATTAGGTATGGCAGTAATGGGTTTCGCGACTTGAAAATCTCATCCCTTTAGTAATCATCTTATTCTACCTAAAAGAAACGTTTTGAGAGCATCAACAAACCCAAGCACATAGAAAATACCACGTACCATAATTTTTAGAGGAGAACCACTCTTATAACAAGGTGGATTCCCCAAAACATGACAATCAAATAACTTAGCGTAAAGACGTAATTGTTGAGAAAAAGTTAAATTTTGCAAAGCCATGAGGAAATGATTGTGATAAAAAGTAATCTGATACCGAAGCGATCGCGTATTGAGATCATGACATCCTCCAGTCTCTTCCCCTAAATGTACTAAATAAGCTTCGGGGTCATACCAAATTTTATAATCAGTTTGACGTAACCTTAAACAAAAATCTGATTCTTCCCGTACAGCTGAACCTCGAAACCTTTGATCAAACCACAGATTATACTTAGTAAAAATTTCTCGACGAAAAGACATATTACAACCTCGCGCTGAGATTACCTGCTGTGGCTTAATTGTGTGTACCAAATCTAGATAATACCAAGCAATACCGGGATCCATCGCTTCTGGTGGTAAATCTTCAATTACTATAGAAGACTCAGAAAGTTTTAAACGATCCAATACTCTACCCGCAACCGCCCCAATCTCATTAGAATTTAGATAGTTACGAACGTGTGCGCTGAGATATCCCTCGGGTAATTCCACGTCATCATCAATAAACAAAATTAAATCACCTTGAGCTTGTCTTACACCATAATTCCTGGCTTGAGGTAAACTCGCCCAATCTACCCGAAACCAGCGAATTTTATTTAAACTAGCTTGTGTGGTTAGATAACTCTCGATCTCTGGTTGATGTATTTGAGTTTGATCTACAACTATGACCTCAAAAGCATAATAATCTTGTTGCAGAACAAATTCTATGGTATTTTTTAAAACCTCTTCACGACTATAGGTAGGAATGATCACTGAAACAACTAAATCACTCATACAACTCCCTGTTTTTGACTTCTGAGTTTAAACCTCCTACCTTTAATTTTTTCGGCTTTTGTTTCTTTATTTACCTGTTCTTGTAGAAAACCGGCTTTAAAAATGACTCCCGCAAAAAACCAATAATAAACCGCTACTGGATCAGTATCTAAAGGATACCAATAAGGAAAATAACTAATCAACAAAATAAACACCCAGAAACTAGAAGCATAGTTTTTAATTACGGGGTCAAGAATAATGCGATAACTCTTAAAAGTATAAACAACTAAACTAGTTATAAAAGCCATAAAAGCTAACAACCCAAAAAGTCCAATTTCATAAAAAATCCGAGCGTGGAAAGTTTCTACTAAAAAAATATCTCCTAAAAATCTACCCGAAGAAGTCGCTAAACCTAAACCACTACCTAAAATACCTCGTGATTGTGATAACGCCCAGTTATATTGATTGAGCATAAATATGTAGGGTGGAGCAGCATTCCAACGATCCACAAAACTATCTACCCTTTGTTGAAAAATCTCAGGATTACTAGTAGCTACAATGAATAATAATACAGTGAATCCTAACCCGATAGGTAGAAAAGCTCTGAGTTTAAAAATTTGTCCCGTTAAAATCAACATTACCAGAAAAAAGACAGGAACTAAAACTAGAGCAATTCTTTGACCAGAAATTATTGCATTTATAAATACTAGAGTCATTCCTCCTAACCCTGCTATGCGCCATTTCCAGGAAGGATCGCTAAAAGTTGTAGCAAAAGTAATACCCGCGTTAGCGATTAAAAACCATCCCCAGTGCCACGGTGATACAAATGTACCGGGTAATCGTATTACAGCATGGTTCGGATTAAAAGCTACTGCTCCTCCAACAAAACACCTCGCCTCTAATTGGGGTTTATAGATATCTACCGCTGTCATAAAACGAGTACCATCACAAGCACCTGAAGCTAATAAACGGTATTGATATAATCCTAATAAACAACAAATAATCGTTAAGACTAATAAAAGACGTCCTAAAAAAATGAGGTCTTTTTTCGTCTCAATTAAATGATAAGCACAAAAGATTAAAGGAATATACCCCAATAAAACTTTTAAACCCAAAAGTCCTTGTAAAGAGGTTAAACCTTGCTTACAGGGAGTAGCAATCACTAGACCTGTTCGAGGATTTAAAATATAAGCACCAGTTGCATCTCGTAAAAATCTATCTTCTTCACCTAAAGAATCACAATAGGGTAAAAATTCACTAGGCAAGTTTACAAATAAATAAGTCATTGCACAAAAAAAGAGCAACAATATCAATGTTACCCTTAGTTTAGGCTCAATAAATATGAGTTTATTCTTGCTTCTGCACTCTTGGATTAACCCAATTAATGCACCTAGATAAAAAATATCTTTAGCTAATTGAAAAGCAATATTACCACCACCAATACTATAAGTTATAGTTCCCGAAAATGGCATATAGATTAAAAACATCCATAAACCTGTCCGAGGATATTTATAGGAGCAAATAAATACTACTAAAGCTAAAGGAATACTTAACCCTATTTTGGGATTAATTAATAAACTTAAAGGAACACCAACAGCGAGAATAAATACTAAACTAGATATAATAATTAAAAAAGCATTTCTAAATTGTTCTCTTTGGCGTCTTTTTTGTGCCAAAGTTTCTTTGACAGAACTTCCTTCTGCTTTTGAGAGAGATTTTGATTTGCGTTTGACACCTGTCATCTTAAAAATTAGTTTTTTAGAGTGGGTAAACCTTTTATAGTTTACCCTAAATTTTGTTAAGCAACGCCTAACTCTTGTTGGACTACTGAAACTAAATGATTAGTCCAGTAACTAGCTATATCAGTGTTAGACGCTTCTACCATAACACGAATAACAGGTTCAGTTCCCGAAGCTCTAATTAATACTCTTCCCTCTTTTCCCATGGATGTTTCAGCTAGAGCGATCGCAGTCGTAATTTTTGAGCAATTTTGCCATTGACTGAGAGTTTCACGGTTATTTACCCGCACATTGCGTAAAAACTGAGGATAACTAGGGAAGCTGTCTTGTCTTAAATCTCGTAAACAAGTTCCCCAATTATCAATCAAAGCGCTCAAGTGTAAAGCTGTTTGTAACCCATCACCCGAGAAACTATGATGATGACAGAGAATATGTCCTGATTGCTCTCCACCCAACATAGCACCTGATTCCCACATTTGTGCTTGCACGTATTGATCTCCTACTGCGGTACGAATCATTTTACCCCCACAGTTACGCCAAGCCATCTCAAACCCCAGGTTAGCCATTACTGTAGCTACTATAAGGTTATCGGGTAATTTTTGTTGTTGCTGTAGATGTTTACCCCAAAAATAGAGGATATGATCACCATCGACGATATTTCCCAAAGAATCAATAGCGATGACTCTATCTGCGTCTCCATCAAAAGCAAAACCTAAATCTGCTTGATATTCTTTTACCGCTTCTCTAAGAGGATTAAGATGGGTAGAGCCACAGTTAACATTAATGCGATCGCCATTTGCTTGAGCATTGATACAGATTACCTCTGCACCTAAATTACGAAAAGCTTGAGGTGCTAACTCTACTGCAGCTCCCCAAGCTAAATCTAAGACTATGCGTAAACCACTAAAACTACTTTGGGGTGGTAATGAAGCTAAGACACTTTCTAAATAGTTTTGTACTAAATTATGACGAGATGCTTGTAAGGTAGTTATATCTTGCTTTACTATCTTATCTGAATGTAAACCTTTTTCTATCTCTTGAGTGAAGGTTTTGGCTAATTTCAGACCATTTCTATTAAAAATTTTGATACCATTATCTTCGGGAGGATTATGACTCGCTGACACCATTATTCCCCCGATCGCTTCAGTTTTATGAGTTAAATATGATACACAAGGAGTCGGACATAATCCTAAATGCCAAACTTCCCCACCAGCTGCATTAATTCCCGAAGCGATCGCACTTGCTAACATATCGCTAGAATTGCGCGAATCTTGTCCAATAATTACCACACCTTGTCTCTGTGTTTGTTGTTGCAATACTTGAGCTGTCCAAAAACCTATTGCTCGCGCTAAAGAAGGAGTCAATAACTCTCCAACTTTACCACGAATACCATCAGTACCAAATAAAGGAGTACTTAAACTCTGGGTTAAATTTAACATTAGACAATTTCTCCTCACACACCACATCTAAACTTTGGCTAAATCTTAACTTATTTCTAGTCTTTCTATCCCTTTAAGTAATAAAAAAATCAACACCAAGGTTAAACCAGAATAAATATCACCCCACCAACCCTCGTGTAATAAATCAAACAAGTCTTGTTGTTGGATACCAGAAAACATCGCTAACAGGGTATTGCGCACTATATTACCGATAAGATTAATCAGCACTGTTCCTGTTAACAGTAAGATAGTTATAGTTTTTGAGCTTAATTTATTTCTCCAGTACAGTAACAGCAAAGCTGCATAGATACTAGTAAATAACATTTTCAAACCCGCGCAATAGGGAGCAACTTCAATTATTTGTCCATTTATTGATACATAGATGGTTTGAACCTCAATATCAAAACCAAATAGATATAAAATAAACCCTATAGATATAGCAATAAATCTCTGTAAAGGAAAGGTATAAGGAGTCAATAAATAGGGAATAAAATTAGGTGTTCCCAACCACAATAACACCAGAGGGAAAGCTTGTAACCTTAATCCTGGTACACCTTTTAACCAGAGACAGATACCCGTCAACATCAAAGCAAAAGAAAAAGATACAAAATCTGGTACACCAGTACTATAAGACCAAGCAGCAATCAGTAAACAAACTCCACCCCAAGGGTTAATAGTATCAGGGAGTTGTTGCCATTGTTTACGCTTTTGCCAGACAATATAAGTAGCTAGGGGAAATCCTAGTAAAGCATGACTAAAATATTCGTGTTCAATTCCAATAGTTTTATTTAACCAACCATCAACCCAATGGAATAATATAGGTACGTATAAAACAGCGATTAAGCCTAGAATTAGATAGTTAATTAGACTAGTATTGAGTACTAAGGATTTAGATTTAACTTCCATGTTTATTAATAAAATCAGCTAAACGATCGCCAACTAGTTGAACTTGACTATCAGTTAAATTAGGGTACATTGGTAAAGAGAGGATTTTCTCTGCTAAAGCTTCTGTAACAGGAAAATCCCCATAACCATAACCTAAATGTTGATAACCTGGTTGTAAATGACAAGGTATAGGGTAATGTATCCCTGTTTGAATTCCTTGACTAGTTAGATAATGTTGTAACTCATTTCGTTTCGACGCGCAAGTAATCACGTAAAGATGATAGACATGACCATTATTACAGTGATTTTGCAAAGGTTGAAGCAAAGGTAAAGATTGTAAATATTGATTATAGAGTTGAGCTAGTTGATAACGAGATTGATTCCAAGCAGATAAATAGGGTAACTTAACACCGAGAATAGCAGCTTGGATAGTATCGAGACGACTATTTTTACCTATCTCACTGTGATAGTACTTTTCTTTTGCTCCATAATTGCGTAAAGTTTTGACACCAGTAGCGATCGCTTCTGAATTAGTTACCAACATTCCTCCATTACCAAAAGCTCCCAGATTTTTGCTAGGATAAAAACTAAAAGCACCAGCTATGCCGATTGTACCTGCTAGATAACCTTCTCTTTGGGCTAAATGAGCTTGAGCTGCATCTTCAAAAATTAGTAAATTATGACTTTGAGCAAAATCTAATAATTCTGATGGTGATACCATTTGACCATAGAGGTGTACTGCTACAATCGCTTTAGTTTGATTAGTAACAACCTTGTCAGCCACTTTCAAGTCAATTAAAGCTGTTTGAGCATCACAATCCACTAAAATAGGGGTTGCTCCTGTTTCTAAGATACCGATAATCGTAGCAATAAAAGTATTAGCAGGTACAATTACCTCATCTCCCTTACCAATACCACTAGCTTTTAAACCAAGAGCGATCGCATCTGTTCCCGATGCTACTCCTACAGCATAATTTACACCACAACTGTGAGCAAAAGCAGTCTCAAACTCCTCTAAAGCAGATCCTAAGACGAAATCACCACGACTAATTACCTGATCAATAGCTGCGGTAATTTCTTGACTTAAGGGTTGATGTTGACTCAATAAATCGACAAAAGGTACTCTAGTTATGGGTAAATTCATTTTTTCGGATCGAATAAATCACGTAAACCATTACCAATCGCATTAATACTTAACACCGTTAGAAATATAGCTAAACCAGGGAAAATAGCCAAATGGGGATAACTAGTTAAATAGTTTTGTGCTTCAAAAAGCATACGTCCCCAAGTTGGTAAATCAGGAGGAAATCCTAACCCTAAAAAACTTAAGGTAGATTCAATGATAATTCCATTACCCATCCCTAGGGTAGAAGCAACCAGAATCACTCCTAAAACATTCGGGAGGAGATGACGCCAAATAATTGCAGGTTGTGACGCTCCCATGGCGATCGCACCTTGGATAAATTCTCTCTCCTTCAGTTTCAGAAAATCTGCTCTTACTAATCGAGCTACGGACATCCAGTTTAATCCTCCAATGACTATAACTACTAAGATAAATATACCCAGATTTGGACCTGCGATCGCTCTCAACTTATCTCGAAATAAATACACAGTTAATAATAATAGGGGTAATTGAGGTAAAGATAAAAACAAATCCACCACCCGCATCAACAATAAATCCACCACACCACCATAAAAACCTGCGATTGCTCCTACTAATGTTCCTACAACCATAGCCACGGTTACTGAAGCTATAGCTACAGTTAGAGAGATTCTCCCACCTATTAATATTCTCGCTAATTGATCTTGACCTAAATCATTAGTCCCAAATAGATGAAATCCACTAGGTGGTAAATTAGCTTGAGTCAAATCAATGCGATCAAAGGGTACAGTATAGAAATAGGGCAATACTATAATACTAGTTACAATTATAAATAACACTAAAACACCAAAACACAACAGAACATCTCTACTGAGACTACGCCAAATATGACCCAAATTAATCATCAATCTCTTCCCCCTCAAAATCTTGACGCTGAAGAATCTATTCTCGGTGGTATTTTATTAGATCCTGATGCTATTGCTATGCTCACCGATACCCTTTCTCCTGAAGCCTTTTATTTATCTGCACATCGTGAGATTTATCGAGCTGCTCTTATTTTACATGAGCAGGGAAAACCTACAGACTTAATCACCGTTACCACCTGGTTAACCGACCAAGGATTATTAACTAAAATTGGGGGAACAGCTAAACTAGCTCAATTAGTCAATCGTACCGTTTCCGCGGTGAATATTGATCGCTACGCTGCTTTAGTTATGGATAAATACCTACGTCGTCAATTGATTGGTACAGGTCATCAGATTGTCGATTTAGGTTATGATACCAGTTTAGAATTAGATAAAGTACTCGATCAATCCCAACAACAAATCTTTAGTCTTACTCAAACTCGTAGTCAAAAAGGTTTAACCCCCCTAGCTGATACTTTAATTACTACCTTTAATACTATAGAAGATTTACATCAACAAACCGCTCTCCCGGGAATTACCACAGGTTTCTACGACTTAGACGCTATGACTAGTGGTTTTGCTCGTTCAGACTTGATTATTCTCGCGGGACGTCCTTCTATGGGTAAAACCGCGTTAGGCTTACAAATCGCCTATGAAATCGCTAAACAACATCAACTACCCGTGGCGATATTTAGTCTAGAAATGTCTCAAGAACAATTAGCCCAAAGACTTCTAGCTTCAGAAGCAGAAATAGAAAGTAATCGCCTACGTTCAGGACGTATAGCTCAAACAGATTTAGAGCCACTTAGTGAAGCAATGGCTAAACTTTCAGAATTACCTGTCTATATAGACGATAATGCTACCTTAACCGTGACTCAAATGCGATCGCAAGTTAGACGACTGCAAAGTGAACAAAGCCAAAAAATCGGTTTAGTCTTATTAGACTATTTACAACTTATGGAAGGAAGCGGTAGTGATAATCGAGTCCAAGAATTATCCCGCATCACCCGTAGTCTCAAAGCTTTAGCTAGAGAAACCAATGTACCAGTGCTCGCACTCTCTCAACTTAGTCGCGGTGTAGAAGCGCGTACCAATAAACGCCCGATGATGTCTGATTTACGTGAAAGCGGTTCAATCGAACAAGACGCAGATTTAGTTATTATGCTCTATCGAGACGAATATTATCACCCCGATACCGTTGACCGTGGTATTGCTGAAGTTATTATTACTAAACATCGTAATGGTCCAACAGGAACGATTAAACTGTTATTTAAAGCCGAATTTACTAAGTTTCTCAGTTTAGCTTCTAGCAAATAAAGTTAAAGATTTTTGTATTTTTTGGTAGAATAAAAACTCCCGAACCTGCGATTCCGAAGAGATCTGCTGCGCTGCACGCCCTAAATTGATCCCTATCCTTAATCTTTCTTTAAAAAATCAGCCAAGAACGTTAATTTAAGTCTAGATTTGGGAATATTCTATAGTAAAAGGTCTAAAATTTTTACAATGAAGATAGACTATAGCAGTACTTCGCGGTGTTTGACATTTTAAAGTTATGAAACCTAGTACTAATCTACTTTGGCATGAATGCCTTGCGCTATAAACCTCCAATCACTAAAAGCTTATGCAATTATCCTCAGAAGCAGTCAATCTACAATCAGTTGCCCAAAAACTACAGGGACATAAGCAATTGCAACGCTTAAAAAAACTAGTTTATTACACCTCTACAGGTAATTGGGAAAATGATGCCAATATCCTCAATGACTTAAGCTTAGAAAAACTTTTAGAGCAATTATACCAGAGTAATTCCTCTTTAGAAGAATTGAGTGAGGCTTTGTATCAATCCGTTGATACTCTCAATCGTCAAACCGTTTACTCAGAATTAGCTAACTTAGTCATTGCTAAAATCGGGGTTATGTATCAAGATTCTGCTGGCTCTACAGAAGTAATCATGATTAAACCATCGGTTAGAGACAATATTTCTGAAGATGTCATCGGTAAAATTGTTATTAAATTCAATAAGCATCCCGAAGTAGCTAGAATCAAAAAATTAATCTTTTACCTAGCTAAAGATCAATGGGAAAACGATGTTAATGTCATAGATAGCTATGGTTTAAAGGAATTAATCCTCAATATACGAGAATCATACCCCAATTTTGGTGATGTAGAACAAGCTTTTAGTGATTTGGTTGCTACTCTGAATCGACAACATATTTATTTAGCCGTTTCTGAAGCTATTACCCAAGAATTAATTAAACTCTATAAATCTGAGGAAGGAGAAACTAGTCTATTTAGTAATAAAACAGGTTTAGTCACTCAAGTTAAACCAAAAGAATCAGAAGACAAAATCACTACTATTCAAGAAAAAACTACAGAAATAATAGCTCGTCAAACAATTCTTCAGGAAAATATAACAGAAACATCCGCAAAAGAAGAGGAAGTAAAAGGTAAAGGTATGGTTACCTATACTCCCTTTGATTGGCGATTAGATATCATGCAATATACTAATCCCTTACGGGTAAAAATACTAATGTTTTGTTTACTATATCATCAATTTCAGAATAATGAAAAAGACTGGTCAAAACTAAAATCATGTACCCTAGAAGACTTATTAACTAAAGTGCTCAATCGTTATGATTCTGTCAATCAGGTAGAAAATAAACTTGAGACTATTTATAAACAATCAACCGAGCCTGAATTATACCAACAAACTGCAGCAGTACTTATTAAATCTTTAATGTCATTTTACGAAAATAAAATCTAACCAACATGGAACCATCAGAATTAATTAGTAAATACAAATCAGGAAAAATAGATTTTAGTGGCGTCAATCTCAGTAGTCTGAATCTAGAAAGCGCTGATTTAATTGGGATTATTCTCAAAGAAGCAGATTTACACAACTCTAATTTAGTTTTTGCTTATTTGAATCGCGCTGATTTTAGTGACGCTAATCTCAGGGAAGTCAATTTCAGCGGTGCTAATCTCAATCAAGCTGATTTGAGCAGATCCAATCTTCAAGGAGCTAATTTACATGGTACAATTCTCCAAAGAGCAATTCTTAAAGAGGCTAATCTTAGTTTAGCTAATCTCCTCGACGCTAACTTAATTATGGCAGATTTGCGCTCAGTAGATTTAAGCGGTGCTAATCTGATTGGAGCTTGTTTACGAGGTGCTAATTTACGTCGAGAAAAACGGAAACAATTTGTAACAATGCGCGGTGCTTCCCTATGTAAAGCTGATTTACAAGGTACAGATATGAATGGTGCAGATTTAGTCAAAGTTAACTTTAGTGGTGCTAATCTCAAAGAAACTAACTTGCAGGATGTAGATTTACGAGAAGCAGATTTAACTGAGGCTAATCTTGAAGGTGCAATATTAACCGAAGCTAACCTCATGGGTGCTAAATTAACAGGTGCTAACCTCATGGGTGCTAAATTTGCTCGTGCTAATGTAACTGAAGCTAATTTAAGCAAAGCTAATCTTGAAGGAGCTATTTTCCCTGATGCTAAGTTAATTCGCACTAATCTAGTGGGTGCTAATCTCAGTTATGCGCGGATGAGTCGGGTTGATTTGAGTCGAGCTGATTTAACGGAAGCCAATTTAACCGAAGCGATGTTGATTGAGGTATTTTGCGCTAGAACTAATTTTACTAGAGCTGATTTTAGTTATGCCAATCTCTTGAGAGCTGAAATAAGTAGCTCTAATATGTTTGAAGTTAATTGGCAAGGAGCAACTTTACCTGATGGTAAGGTACATAGTTAAATCGGAATAGGGAATAGGTTTTCACGCGAGACAAGGTTTTTGAGAATATGGTCAGGCTCTCCTGTATCTATGGTGCTAAGTAAAACAAGAGTGATTATAGAGAACAGGGAACAAAATATCACTTTTCAGTGTCTTTAAATTATCCAAAATATTAATTACACCTAGAGAAATATTTACAGGCAAGTTTTTGCTTGTAAATTTTCCTGTTTAATCTCCTTATTTAGAATCACATTCAAAGATTTTTTTGACTAGCGGGAACAAAAGATATCTTCTCACTGTCTTTAACTGCAACCTAACAATAAAATAGGTTTTTAATAAGGATTAATTATTAGATATAGCGCTACGCGCTCTTGCACTCTTTAGGCTAATACTAGGTTTCATGACTCAAAAATGTCAAACATTCCTGATGCGTACTGCTATCAATTTTTCTAAAATAAAACCTAAATAAAATAGGGAACAAAAAATATTTCCTGAATGTCTTTAATTATAACTAACAACAAAAAGAGGAAAAAACAATGAGAAATATCTTACTTGCTTCTGGTTTAGCTTTAATGACTACTTTTAATTTAGCAGCACCTAATGTGTTAGCACAATCAAGAGATAGCGGTACAGTAATTGATTCAGAAACTGTTTCTATTATTACTGGAAACGGGAACAGAGTTCAACAAAGTGTCAATATTACTAGCACCAGACAACGTTATTTTGATGCTCCAGGAAATGATGGTACAGTCATTCGTAGCTACGTTAATTGCGATATTCTTGGTGATGATAATACCTGCCAACAATACAAAGTTATTCGTACTCAAGAAATTCGCGTAGGCAATTCTAGACCTACCAGATATAGACGCTAAGAAATTACTAGGCAAGTTTTTGCCTAGTCTCTAACTACCTAATCATATTTTAGCAGCAATCATCAACAAAAAGAGGGAAAAAAATGAGAAATATCTTACTTGCTTCTGGTTTAGCTTTAATGACTACTTTTAATTTAGCAGCACCTAATGTGTTAGCACAATCAAGAGATAGCGGTACAGTAATTGATTCAGAAACTGTTTCTATTATTACTGGAAACGGGAACAGAGTTCAACAAAGTGTCAATATTACTAGCACCAGACAACGTTATTTTGATGCTCCAGGAAATGATGGTACAGTTATTCGTAGCTACGTTAATTGCGATATTCTCGGTGATGATAATACCTGCCAACAATACAAAGTTATACGTACTGAGGAAATCAGAAGAGGAGGAAGATCAGTAAGAAGACGTTAATTAAAAAAGAGAGAGAAAATAATGCTATGAAGGCAAAAAAGAGCGGTGGATTTCTAGGAATCCCTCTAATGATAATTAGCATCACTTCTTTATTTATTCCTCCAGCTTTAGCTAAACCTTTATCTCCAGGCAATATTATCATTACTCCTAGTATCTGTGTCAATACCACTGGAGGAACTTGTCGAACTGGTACAATTATTGTTGATGATGGAACGTGTAAAAGAAATGTAGTTGTACAACCTTCTTCTCTAGTAGTTACAGGAAATAGAAGAAGCAATGCTCAATCAACACAAGTTGTGACTATTGGTGATTGTATCCCTGATGGTATTAACTCTACAGCGACGGTGATTGTTAATCCCCAAATTATGGTAACACCAACTCCTCCAACTCGACCAATTCACGTTAACCCAGTAATTCCTAATTTTCCTTAATAACTATTGTAGTAGGTGCTTTTAATAAGTGCCTCTACTTCTATTCAATCATGGAGACAATAATCATGAAAATCATCCGAACAATCATTTTAACTAGTAGTTTAGTTGCTTTAATTTCTGTTAATATTAATAGTGCTTCAGCAGTTGATATCACTTTACAAGGCGATCGCCTCACTAATATCAGAAAAGATAATTTATTCGCTTCCCGACAAAATCGACAATCAAGAAATCATTCTCGCACTTCTATTAAGAGAAAACCCATATTGTTTAATCGTAATAGTGTTGTTTGCTCTCCTAATGCAGATACTATCAGAATTAGAGGATCTCATCGACGGGTAAGACGCAATACTTATTCTAACTGTAAATAGGTTAAAATTATGTTAGGCTATAAATTGCACACATTTAAATCTGTTGCTTTAGTGTCTTTAGGGTTAACCCTTTTGTCTGTCAATACTTTGATGACAAAAATAGGGGATAACCCCTTAATCACTCAAAATAATGTAACAGTGCAAATCCAAGAAGATTATCTTAATATTAGAGTAGTTGACTTAAATCAACCTCAGATTCTGACTATCAGTAAAATAAACAACTTTAATCAAGGTTATCTCAGAGGTGAAATTAAGGTCAATGGTGTCAAAATTCAAGATATCCAGAATAATATAACTAGTGTCAATTTATCTCCTCGATTAAATAGAGGAATGAATCGTATTGAGGTTGGGGGAGAATATCAACCCCTTAATTCTAATGTGAAAATTGACTTTGAGGGGGTTTCCACTTCTATTTCTCAAGTTATTAGCGGTAGTGGTAATATCAGCTATATATTAAGTATAATGGTTGAGTGAGGTAAGTCTGCCAAGTCAGGGGTTAGGGGTTAGGGGTTAGGTTGAACGGTATTAGGTGTTATGCGTTATTATTTCTATATAACATACTCCCCGTCTCCCCGTCTCCTCCCTCTCGGAAGTCTCCCTACTCCCCCCTTACCTCAAACAATAACTTTAGATATCACCCCTAATTTCTTCAACGATACCATCACGCATAACTAACTCTATATTCATTTTATTAACGAGATTATCGCCTTTTTCTACCCTAAAAAAGCTTTCTAATTGAGTTTGTTTAACTTCTGTATTTAACTCACACATTTGCGCTTGCTGCATTTGTTGGAGAATTTGGTTTTTCTTCTGGAGTATTTGATTTCTTTGTTCGTTGATTTGTGCTTGGAGATTTTGAAATTGAGGATTAGTTTGAGGATTAGTAACGGTAGGTAGTTGTTTTTGTAGTTCAACGAGTGCTTGTTTAGCTTTTGCTTCTAATTGTTGTAATTGAGCGTCTAACTGATTAACTTGTAATTGTAGTTGTTGTTGCATTTCCTCTTTCCAGCGAGGAGTTACAATAACGGTAAGAGTAACTGGTCTTCTTAAAACTAATCCTGATTGATTGTCGAACATAATTTAAATCCTGAATAACTCTAGTTATTTTAGCTGAAAGTAGGACAAGGTTAGTTTCGTAATACTGCTCCTTTTTCTTGTAGATACTGCTTAAGTTCTGAACTTAGTCCTAGATTATGTTGAAAAATTGCCCCATCGAGGGTAGCTCCACTAAAATTAGCTTGAGTGAGATTAGTTTCAGAGAGATTAGCGTAACTGAGATCTGCTCCAATAAGGTTAGCTAAAGCGAGACTAGCGCGGTGTAAATCAGCGTGTTGTAGATTAGCATTACCGAAATAAGCGCCACTGAGATCAGCACCTGCGAGATTAGCATAACTCAAGTCTGTTTCGCTTAAATCTGCGTCGGTTAAATCTGCTCCTCGCCAATTGGTTTGACTCAGATTAGCGCTATTAAGTTGTATTCCATTCATATTGGTAGCGAGAAAATTACCTCCTGCTAAATCAACTAAGGGGTTTAAGGTAATCATAGCCATTAACTCGGTAAAATTATCGGTTTGAGCGTTATAGACTTGGTTAATCACATCCTTTAATTGAGTTAGGATTTCTGGAGTGATGGTAGGTAGGTTGAATACTTGAGAAGGATTGGTTTTATTTACAGCATAAATTTGGTCAAAAAGTATCTGTTTATACAGACACAAAGCAAGTTGTCTGTCTAGGACAGCGTGTTTATTAGGACTCAAATCATGACGCCATAAACCCTCGATCGCCTTAAAAGAGATTCCCGCGGGTGTTGGGCTAAAAGTAGCCGTAGTCTGATAATCAGCTGTTGTAGTAGTAAAACTAGCGAGTAGAGATTTTGAGGGTGAAGAGGGTAGAGATTTGACCAACCAGACTAAATCTCCCGTAGATTCTGAAGCGATCAACTCCCAACCTGGTTGAGGTTGACTAATTACCTTGACTATTTGAGCATTATCTAGCCTAAGTCGCAAATTACCACCTTGGAGAGATAATTGTAAACGACCTGTACCCACAGGTTGCCATTGTGGGGTAAATTGAAGACTCAAATAGAGTTCAAATTGGTCGGAAGTAACAGGGATAATCTCTAACTCCATAGAGACGTATTGATGAGGTTGATAATCAGACATAAATATTTACCCTAATCAAAACAGAAAATAGCGCTGAGTCAGAGGTAAACTAACAGCAGGTTCACAGGTTAACAATTCCCCATCGGCGTAAACCGCGTAGGTTTCAGGATCTACTCGAATCTCTGGTAAAGCATCATTAAGTTTCATGTCTGCTTTACTGAGATGACGAGTATTAGCTACAGGGACGACTTGTTTAGCTAAATCTAATTGTCTCGCAATATTGTTATCTATGGCAGCTTGAGCAACAAAAGTTAAACTAGTTGAGGCGATCGCTTTCCCATAACTAGCGAACATAGGGCGCATATGTACAGGTTGGGGAGTAGGAATACTAGCATTAGCATCCCCCATTTGAGACCAGACGATCATTCCACCTTTGATAACTATTTCAGGTTTAACGCCGAAAAAAGCGGGTTTCCAGAGACACAAATCTGCTAACTTACCTACTTCTATTGAACCGACATAGTTAGCGATGCCATGGGTAATGGCTGGATTGATGGTATATTTAGCGATATAGCGTTTAGCGCGCAGGTTATCCTCTAATCCTCCCCTTTGCATCTTCATTTTATGGGCGGTTTGCCAAGTGCGTATAATGGTTTCTCCGACTCTTCCCATGGCTTGGGAGTCTGAAGCGATCATACTAAAAGCACCTAAATCATGCAGAATATCTTCAGCGGCGATAGTTTCTGGACGTATTCTCGATTCGGCGAAAGCTACATCTTCTGGTATGCTACGGTCAAGATGGTGACATACCATTAACATATCCAGGTGTTCTTCGAGGGTATTAACGGTATAGGGACGAGTAGGATTAGTAGAGGATGGTAAAACGTTAGCTTCACCACATACTCTAATGATATCAGGTGCGTGTCCTCCTCCTGCTCCTTCGGTATGGTAGGTGTGAATGACGCGGTTTTGAAAAGCATTGATGGTATTTTCCACAAAACCTGCTTCATTGAGGGTGTCGGTGTGAATAGCTACTTGTAGATCATATTCATCTGCTACCTTTAAACAAGTGTCGATGGTTGCGGGGGTTGTTCCCCAATCTTCGTGTAGTTTTAATCCCATTGCACCTGCGAGGATTTGTTCTACTAATCCGAATGGTTTAGCGCTGTTTCCTTTCCCTAAAAAACCCAGATTAATGGGAAAAGCTTCAGCTGCTTCTAACATTCTGTGGATATGCCACTTTCCAGGAGTACATGTTGTAGCGTTAGTTCCTGTAGCAGGTCCTGTACCTCCTCCTAACATAGTAGTAATTCCCGAGGCGATCGCTGTTTCGATTTGTTGGGGACAAATAAAGTGAATATGACTATCTATCCCCCCTGGAGTTAGAATCATTCCTTCTCCTGCGATCGCTTCTGTCCCAGGTCCGATGATAATATTAACGTTATCTTGGGTATAGGGGTTACCTGCTTTCCCTATTTCTACTATTTTGCCGTTTTTAATCCCGATATCTGCTTTAACTATTCCCCACCAATCCAGTATCAAAGCGTTAGTAATCACTACATCTACCGCACCATTGGCGCGTGTAATCGGTGATTGTCCCATTCCGTCTCTGATTGTTTTTCCGCCACCGAATTTTACTTCTTCGCCGTAGGTTGTGTAATCTTGTTCTACTGTGATCAATAATTCTGTATCCGCAAGACGAACGCGATCGCCTACTGTTGGTCCATAGGTATCTGCGTAGGTTCGACGATCCATTCTATAACTCATTATTATTCCTCTAATAACCCATTTACTAGCCCATTAAACCCATAAATCGCTCTTGTTCCGCCGATTTTTACTAATTCTACTTCTTTTTCGTCTCCTGGTTCAAAGCGTATAGCTGTCCCGGAGGGTATATTTAAGCGCATTCCTTTAGTTGCTTCTCGTTCAAAACTTAACGCTGAATTGACTTCAAAGAAATGGAAGTGTGACCCAACTTGTATAGGGCGATCGCCTGTATTAGCTACCGTTAGTTTAATAGTCGGGCGATTTTGATTGATTTCGATTTCACCTGGAAGGGTAATTATTTCTCCTGGAATCATTATCTTTACCTTATTTGACTTATAGTTCAAGTATATTTAATAATCATATCTACACTGAGCAATTAAAATGGCATTATTTTCTACAGTATAAACAAGCCTATGTTCTTTATTAATTCGGCGTGACCAGAAACCTGACCAATTGTATTTAAGAGGTTCAGGATCACCTATTCCTGTCAAAGGTTACGAGAAATATCTTTAATCAACTCGTTAATTCTTTTGAGAATTTTCTTATCCATATTTTGCCAATACAAGTAATCTTCCCATACAGTTTCAGCAAATATTATTTTCACTCTTGGATTAATTCTTATTCTGTACCTCCACCTGTGCGTAATTCTTCGATCGCTGTATTTAATCTTTCTACATTAGTTTTACTTGATAGTAAATAGAAAGTAGCTTCATCTGCTTTAAAATCATCCAATGTCATCACTACTACGGGTGATCCTTTTTGACGAGTAACCCTCATGGGGTGTTGAATTTTCATTAATTTTAGCCAACAACGGTGCTAATTTTTTTCTAAATTCTGAGTAAGTTACTGTATCCATATAACTATGCCTAGATTCTTGTTGTACCTATCATTGTACAATATTTAGTTAATGGGATTATGTACCGTTACTAACTTTGTACCATCGGGGAAGGTGGCTTCTACTTGAACTTCTAGAATCATTTCTGCTACTCCTTCCATCAGATCATCTTTAGTCAGAATAGTTTTACCATAACTCATCAATTCAGCTACGCTACGTCCTTCCCTTGCTCCTTCTAGTATTGCTGCTGTAATATATGCTACTGACTCAGGGTAGTTTAGTTTAATACCTTTGGCTTTACGTCTTTCGGCGAGTAAAGCTGCGGTAAAGATTAATAGTTTATCTTTTTCTTGGGGGGATAATTGCATGTCAATTGCTCTAAACAGTTGATTTATGTAAACATTTTATTCTATCACCAATCTGTTTAAACCAAGTTTTTACTTCTGTAGTTGTCTGTCCACGATAACGACAAATTAACCCATCTGTTAAGGTAGTAATACCTGTTTCTCCTGCTAGATTTTCTCCTAGATACCTCATTTCTGTGAGCAGTTCTCTCCTGATTTTTGAACCTAGCCAAGTTAATGTTCCTACTACTGGTTGATTAGCCAAACCATTGGCACTACTATAGAGATTTTGCTCTCCCCATAAACCTTGTCTATCTATCCATAATGGTTGTCCTTGACGCCATATTTCTGTAGCTGATAACCATGTACCTGTCTCAAATTTTTCTCCTCTAGCAGTCCGTCCAAATCTATTAATTTCCCAACCTAGATATTGAGCATTTTCGGCTAATTCTATAGTCAAACTTTGGTAGTAATTTGCTCCAGCAAAAATAATATTTTCTAAGGGAATATATTCTAAATAAGCACCTGATTCTAGATTAATATTAATATGTTGTTGAGCTTGTGTCGTCTCGCTGCGATAGACTTTACCCGCTGAAGCTGTAGTAATTAATACTTGCGATTGTTGGTGAAGATGTATCTGTTGAGATAGGCGATCGTTGGCGACTATTCCACCTGCTGTATTCAAAATAAAGGTATGACAAATATGCTCACCTTCGGGATAAAATGGTCTTTGTACCTTTAGGGGAGCAGAATTATAAACCTTAACTAGATTAGTTTTAGGGTGTTGATATTGATATTCTAAATTAAGTTTACCTAACAAGATTACTGCTATTGTCCTAATTAAAGTGAGGGATTAGCTATACCTTTGCTCTTGCCAAGGTTCGCCCCGAGAATGATAACCATTAACTTCCCAAAAGCCTAGTTTTTCCTCGGTTAGAAATTCAATCCCATTGAGCCATTTTGCGCTTTTCCAAGCGTAGAGGTGAGGAACAACTAGACGTACGGGACCTCCTCTTTCTTGGGGTAAAGGTTCAGCAAATAACTGATGGGCGAGGAAATTATCTTCTCTGGCAAAATCTGACCAAGTTAGATTAGTGGTATAACCACCGTAACAATGCAATAAAACGTGTTGGGGTTGAGTAGTAAGTTCAACTTGAGTTAGAAAATCAGTAACTTTAACTCCTGTCCACTGTACATCTAATTTTGACCAACGGGTAACGCAGTGAAAATCAGCGGTAAACTGAGATTGAGGTAAACTAATCAAATCAGACCAAGAAAAAGATTTAGGAGTAGCTAACCCCGAGACTCGTAATTGCCAATCTTCAATAGAGATTAGAGGGGTTTCTCCATAGGTTAAGACGGGGAAACCCTTAGCCACACGTTGACCAGGGGGAACGCGATCGCTCAAGGAGGGATCAGGTTTACTAAAAAATTTGCCTTCCATGATTTTAAGGTAATTTAGTACTGCCCATAAGATAGCGATCGCATTCTCTGGCTGCTTCGCGACCTTCATTAAAAGCCCAGACTACCAAACTTTGACCACGGCGACAATCTCCCGCGGCGAAGACACCACTGATACTAGTCTGATACTTACCGTAGGGAGCGTTAACGTTACTACGTTGGTCTCTTTCGATACCTAAACTTTGTAGTAAATAATCTTCAGGACCTAAAAATCCCATAGCTAGTAGGACTAATTGAGCGGGTAAAACTTTTGCAGTACCTGGTATAGGTTGAGGAATAAAGCGACCTTGGTCATTTTTTTGCCATGCTACTTGAACGATTTCTACGCCTTCTACTCTACCTTGTGCATCAGAGATAAATTTAGTAGCAGTAGTCAGGAAGAGACGGGGATCATGACCAAATTTAGCGGCGGCTTCTTCTTGACCATAATCTACTTTATAGGTTTTGGGCCATTCGGGCCAAGGATTATCAGAAGCGCGTTGTAGGGGAGGTTTCGCCATAATCTCCAATTGGGTAACGCTATTACAACCCTGACGTAGAGAAGTTCCCACGCAGTCTGTACCTGTATCACCGCCACCAATAATCACTACATCCTTACCTTGAGCAGAGATATAGTTGCTATTAGGTTTTCCGTCTAAAATCGCCTGAGTATTAGCGGTGAGGAAATCCATAGCAAAGTAAATACCCTGGAGTTGACGATTTTCTATGTTGAGATCTCTAGGTTTAGTCGCACCGATACAAAGGATAGTAGAGTCAAATTGATCAAGTAGAGTTTGCGCGGGTAAATCCTTACCTACTTCCACGTTACATTTAAAGGTTACTCCTTCTTGTTCGAGTACTTCGAGACGACGTAGGAGAACTTTTTCCTTATCTAGCTTCATATTGGGAATACCGTACATTAACAGTCCCCCGGGGCGATCGGCTCGTTCAAATACCGTTACGGTGTGACCTGCTTGATTCAATTGAGCAGCTGCACAGAGTCCCGCAGGACCTGATCCTACGATCGCCACTTTTTTACCTGTGCGTTGAGTAGGGGAGTGGGGAGTAATCCAACCTTCATCCCATCCTTTATCAATGATAGAGAGTTCGATATTTTTTATAGTCACAGGTGGGTTATGAATTCCTAAGACACAAGAACCCTCACAAGGTGCGGGACAGACTCTCCCTGTAAATTCGGGGAAATTATTAGTTTTGTGGAGACGGTCTAAGGCTTCACGCCAAAGACCGCGATAAACTAGGTCATTCCACTCAGGTATTAGGTTATTAATGGGACAACCACTAGCCATCCCTTTTATTATAGTGCCTGTATGACAAAAAGGAGTCCCACAGTCCATACAACGAGCACTTTGTGTTTTGAGTTTTTCTTCGGTTAATGTAAGATGAAATTCTTCCCAGTCTTTGATTCTAGTTTCAGCAGAGCGATCATCTGGTAACTCTCGTACGTATTCAATAAAACCTGTGGGTTTACCCATATTATTGTCTCCTCTTGTTGGTAATTTTGATTGAAGTTATAGCGCTACGTGCAAGGAAAAAGGGAAAAGGGAAAAGGGGGAGATGAAGAATGTAGAATGAGCGAATGCGCGAAAAAATTCTTAATTCTTAATTTGGAATAACACCTAACCCCTAACCCCTAATACCTAACTTCCTGCGATTCTGGCTACATCGCGGGCGTTTTCTTCAAAAGCTGCGATCATCGCTTCATCTTGAGTCATTCCTGCGTCTAGAGCTTTATTCAGTGCCTGAATGACACGTTTATAGTCTCTTGGCATTACTTTGACGAATTTTGGTACTAAAGTTTCCCAGTTATCTAATACTCTTTGAGCTTGTTGACTCTGAGTATAGTTAATATGTTGTTGGATGATTTGATAGAGTTCGTCGATTTCTGCTGAATTAGAGAGGGTTTCTAACTCTACCATTTCCTGATTGCATTTACTAGCAAAAGTGTTGTCTTCATCTAGTATATAGGCAACACCGCCACTCATGCCAGCCGCAAAGTTACGACCAGTAGCTCCAAGTACTATTACTTGACCACCAGTCATGTACTCACAACCGTGATCCCCTACTCCTTCCACTACTGCGGTTACTCCAGAGTTACGTACAGCGAAGCGTTCACCTGCTTTACCTCTGATATAGATTTCTCCAGAAGTAGCGCCATAAAGTGCGACGTTACCGATGATGATATTTTCTTCAGGGATAAAGGTAGATTCTTGAGATGGGTAGATGATGATTTTAGCACCGCTTAAACCTTTACCAACATAATCGTTAGCGTCTCCTTCTAATTCTAGGGTTACTCCTGTTGGCACAAAAGCACCAAAACTTTGACCAGCGCTACCTTGAAAGTGTAAATGTATGGTATCTTCGGGTAGCCCTTCCCAATAGCGTTTACTAATTTCATTGCCGAGAATTGTTCCCACAGCGCGATTAGTATTTTTAATGGGTAGAGTAGCTTTGATGGGTGTTTTGTTTAAGAGAGTATCTTGACACAAATCTAGTAAGACGGTGAGGTCTAGGGATTTTTCTAAACCGTGGTCTTGAGGTATTTGACAGTAACGTCCTACACTTTCATCTACTTCTGGTTGATGCAAGATAGGGGTAAGGTCGATATTTTTAGCTTTCCAATGGTCGATCGCCCCTTTAGCCTCCAATACATCTGTGCGTCCAATCATTTCGTTAAAGGTGCGGAAACCGAGTTGAGCCATTAATTCTCTGACTTCTTGAGCAATAAAGGTCATAAAATTAACTACGTGAGCTGGATCTCCTGTAAAACTTTCCCGTAGATAGGGATCTTGGGTAGCGATTCCCGCGGGACAGGTATTGAGGTGACAGACACGCATCATGATACAACCTAGGCTAACTAAGGGTGCGGTGGAGAAGCCAAATTCTTCTGCTCCTAATAAAGCTGCTACCACGATGTCTCGTCCTGTTTTCATCTGTCCATCGGTTTCCACCACGATACGAGAGCGCAGTTTATTTAAAACTAGGGTTTGGTGGGTTTCGGCTAAGCCTAATTCCCAGGGTAAGCCCGCGTGTTTAATCGAGGTTTGGGGTGATGCTCCTGTACCACCGTCAAAACCTGAGATTAAGACTACGTCTGCGTGGGCTTTGGCTACTCCTGCGGCGATCGTCCCTACGCCTACTTCTGAGACGAGTTTAACGTTAATCCGTGCTTCGCGGTTAGCGTTTTTGAGGTCGTGGATTAATTCGGCGAGGTCTTCGATAGAGTAGATATCGTGGTGAGGTGGGGGTGAAATCAAGCCTACACCTGGGGTGGAGTAGCGCACTTTAGCGATCCAGGGATAGACTTTACGTCCTGGTAATTGTCCTCCTTCTCCTGGTTTTGCTCCTTGAGCCATTTTAATTTGAATTTCTTGAGCTTGGGAGAGGTAGAGACTGGTCACCCCAAAACGTCCTGATGCTACTTGTTTGATGGCGCTATTTTTGGAGTCTCCCTGTTCGTTTGTCCAGGTATAGCGATCGGGATCTTCTCCTCCTTCTCCTGTGTTGGATTTACCCCCGATGCGATTCATGGCTATAGCTAGGGCTTCGTGCGCTTCTTTGGAGATTGAGCCGTAACTCATTGCCCCTGTTTTAAAGCGTCTGGTAATAGCTTCGATGGGTTCTACTTCTGCGATGGGTACTGGTTCTCTGGCTTTGAATTCCAGTAGGTTACGTAAAGTAAAGTATTGTCGGTTGTGTTCGTTGATTAGGGCTGAATATTGTTTATAGGCTGCGTAGTCTCCTGTTCTGACGGCTTTTTGCAGGGTGTGGATGGTTTCTGGCGAGAGTAGGTGGGCTTCACCGTCTTTACGCCATTGGTATTCTCCTCCTACATCTAGGGTATGATCGATGGTTTCGCGATCGCCATAGGCGCGATTATGGGTAAGTATTGCTTCAGAGGCGATTACGGCTAAGTCTGCTCCTTGAATTCGAGATGCTGTACCTGTAAAGTATTTTTGGATGAGGCTTTGATTTAAGCCGATCGCCTCAAAGATTTGCGCTCCACGATAACTTTGGAGGGTAGAGATGCCAATTTTCGAGGCTACCTTGATTACTCCTTTGGTGGCTGCTTTGATGTAGTTTTTCTCGGCGGTTGGATAATCTACACCTGTGAGACTTCCTTCGTTGATTAAGGCTTGAATACTTCCTAAAGCTAGATAGGGGTTAATGGCGCAACAACCGTAACCTAGTAAGACTGCGTAGTGATGTACTTCTCGGGGATCTCCTGATTCTAGGACTAATCCTACTTTGGTTCTTGTTCCTTGTCTAATCAGATGGTGGTGTAATCCTGCTACGGCTAGGAGTGAGGGGATAGCGGTTTTATCTGCGGCGATACCGCGATCGCTGAGGATAATAATGGCTACTCCAGAAGCAATGGCTGCATCTGCTCGTTTAAATATCTCTTCTAAGGCTGTTTCTAAGCCTTGTACGCCTTGTTTGGGGTCAAAGAGTATGGGGATAGTGGTGGAGAGAAAATCTCCTTGGAGGTGTTTGAGTTTAGCTAATTCTGCGTTATTGAGAATGGGGGTTTTCAGGTTAATGAGATGACAACTTTCTGGTAGGGGTTTAAGTAGATTTCCTTCACTACCGATGGTTGTTGCTGCTGAGGTGATAATCTCTTCTCGGATAGAGTCTATGGGGGGGTTAGTTACTTGAGCGAAGAGTTGTTTAAAGTAGTCAAACAGACGTTTAGGATAATCTGATAATACTGCTAGAGGTGTATCTGTACCCATTGACCCTATTGCTTCTACCCCATTTTTAGCCATGGGTGTTATCAGTAACCGCAATTGTTCAAAGGTATAACCAAAGGCTATTTGTTGGTTTCTGAGGTTTTCTGGGTCTTCTTCTGTAATTGGGGTAGCTGGGGGTAAGTCGGCTAAATCAACCAGATTTCCTTTAACCCAATCTTGATAGGGTTGAGCTTTGGCTATTTGCTCTTTTAGTTCTTCATCGGCGATAATTCGACCTTCCTGCATATCTACTAGGAACATTTTACCTGGCTCTAGTCTCCCTTTATGGGCTACTCTACTAGGTTCAATGGGGACAACTCCTGCTTCTGATGCCATAATTACCAGGTCATCTTTAGTGACGTAGTAACGGGAGGGTCGTAAACCGTTGCGATCTAAGATTGCTCCAATCATTTTACCATCGGTAAAGGCGATCGACGCAGGTCCATCCCAGGGTTCCATTAAACAGGAATGATATTGATAAAAGGCTTTTTTCTCGGCACTCATGAATTGATTACCCGTCCAAGGTTCAGGTATCATCATCATGATGCTATGGGGAAGTGATCGCCCTCCTTGGTGCAGTAATTCTAAAACGTTATCAAAAATGGTGGCGTCACTACCGTTAATATCAACTATTGGTTTGATTTTTTCTAGATCTGCGCCGAATAATTCTGATTCTAAGAGAGATTGTCTGGCTTGCATCCAGTTGATATTTCCCCGCAGGGTATTTATTTCTCCATTATGAGCTATATAACGGTAGGGGTGGGCTCTTTCCCAACTTGGAAAGGTATTAGTGCTAAAGCGTGAGTGGACTAATCCTAAAGCTGATTCTAAATCTTGATCTTGTAAATCCAGATAATATTCGGGTAATTGTCCTGGGGTGAGCATCCCTTTATATACCAAAGTCCTACAGGATAGACTAGGGCAATACCACCAAGAATTAATCCCACTTTGGCGAATTGCTTCGTAAGCGCGTTTACGGATTATGTATAGTTTGCGTTCAAAGGCTGCATCATCTTGGAGAGCTGGATTTTTAGCGATAAACATTTGCTGCATTCTTGGCTCGCTCGATTGAGCGGTATATCCCAAGGATGAGTTATTGGTGGGTACTTCGCGCCACCCTAAAACTTGTTGTCCTTCTTCACTGACTATGCGGTTAAATATTTCTTGACTTTGTTTACTTGTAGGGTCTAGGGGTGAAGTATAAACCATCCCAACGCCGTAATTTCCTGGCTCTGGGAGTTCTATTTGGTTTTCTTGAGCTATTTTTTGGCAAAATTTGTGGGGTATTTGGATGAGAATCCCTGCTCCATCTCCTGTATTAGCTTCACACCCACAAGCGCCACGGTGATCAAGATTTAATAAAATCGTTAAGGCTTGTTCTACAATCTCGTGGGATTGTTTCCCCTTCATGTTGACTATAAATCCAACACCACACGAGTCGTGCTCGAACTGAGGATCGTATAAACCTTGTTTCCCTTGCTGATTGTTCATATTTTAATTTAGGGGATTATGACTGCTATTATCTTCATTGTGCGATCGACCTAATTTATCTAGCCTAGTTCTTAAGGAAATTATAAGATTCTCATTGACCCTCCCCTGGTTTATCTTCTTGGTCGGCGTTCCCTAGCTTGATAAGATTCCGCCGGCAAAACCGATTCCTCCTTCAGGAGAGGGTTTTAGACCCATTTTTTTGATAAAAAAAACAGGGAGAGCGCTATTACATTATAACCCTAGCGCTTCAACCTGCCGATCTTTGAGAGGAGAACACAATATCTACTATAAGCTTAATGATAAAAATTGTCAAGTAATTAAGAAAAAAATTAAGCTAATCTGGTCAAGCCTTGAAAATAATCACGGATTTGCTCAGCATGGTCATGACTAAGATTCTCAATTGGGATGGAATCGGGAGTAAAATAAGCCACTTCGGTAATTTCTCCATGATCTTGTACTTGTAAGTCACCTTTAATCTCGGCTTCTACAAGAATAGCGATGGAGTGCATCCGAGGATCGCGATTTATATTAGAATAAACACCCACTAAACGGCGGATTTGCACTAGCTCTAAACCTGTTTCTTCCTTTAATTCCCTAGTAGCGGTAGTGGTTAAATCTTCTCCCCAATCCACTAACCCCCCTGGTAAACTCCATGTACCAGTATCACGACGTCGCACCAAAACGATACGACCATCAGTAGCCACGGGAATCATAGTAACTCCAGGGAGAGGATGACGCAGAATAATCCCTAAGACGGTTTTAGCAAAACGTAGCATAGGTTAAGATTCTAGGAGAGTTTGAGCTTTTTTGAGACTCTCGCGTACTTGGGTAAAACCAGTACCACCGTAACTATTGCGAGCTGCGACTACTTGTTTGGGGGCGATCGCCTCGAAGATATCCTCAGCGAACATAGGGTGTAAGCTTTGCCATTCTGCTAGGGTTAAATCCTTGAGTAGCTTACCTTCAGCTAAACTAGTTTTAACCACTTTACCGACTATATTATAAGCTTCCCGAAAAGGTACTCCACGAGCTGCTAAATAGTCTGCTACGTCTGTTGCGTTAGAAAAGTCTTCGGTTACAGTAGTAGCTAATCGTTCCACATTAAAAACGATACCCTCACTCAATAGTATAGTCATAGCCTGTAAACAAGCTTTAGTGGTTTTTACCGTATCAAAAATAGCCTCTTTATCCTCTTGTAAATCCTTGTTATAAGCTAGGGGTAAACCCTTCATTAAGACTAATAAAGCTTGTAAATGACCAAAAACACGACCTGATTTACCGCGAACTAATTCGGGTACATCGGGGTTTTTCTTTTGAGGCATTATACTCGAGCCTGTAGCACAACTATCTGTAAGAGTAATAAAGCCGAATTCTTGGGAGGACCAAAGAATCATTTCTTCACTCAAGCGACTTAAATGTACCATAATCAGACTAGCGCTACAAAGGAATTCAATAGCAAAATCGCGATCGCTGACTGCGTCTAAACTATTAGGATAAACCTGGTCAAAATCTAGTAAAGAAGCGCTATAGTGTCTATCAATGGGGAAAGTTGTACCTGCTAAAGCACCTGCACCGAGAGGAGAGATATTAGTTCTCACTCTGATTTCCCCTAATCTTTCCCAATCTCGTTGAGCCATGTAAAAATAAGCCAATAGATGATGAGCTAGACTCAGCGGTTGTGCTCTTTGCAGATGGGTATAACCTGGAATAATCGTCTCAACATGATTTGTAGCGTGCTCTAACAGTGCTGTTTGAAAAGCGCGTAGGTGAGTGCGAATTTGCTTAATTTCTTCTCTCAGATAGAGTCTAATATCAGTACCCACTTGGTCATTACGGGAACGAGCAGTGTGTAATTTTTTACCTACATCTCCCGTGATTTCCGTAAGACGTCGTTCTACAGCAAAGTGTACGTCTTCGGCGTCGATTCCAGGGTTAAATTCACCTTGGCGATATTCTTGACGAATTTGTTCTAAACCTGTTACTAATTGCTCAGCTTCACTTTCACTAATAATGCCACAGTGAGCGAGCATTTTAGCGTGAGCGATTGAACCTGTTAAGTCGTATTCTAATAATTCGAGATCAAAGCTAATACTAGCATTGAATTCAGCGATAAAGGGATGAAGAGCGGTTTCAAAGCGATCGCTCCAAGTTTTTTTGATAGTCACGATATTTAGCCAGTAAAACTACGAAAGAGATAACCAAGGAAAAAGCCGATACCTAAAGCCCAAACTTGACCTGATTGAATAAAATAGTCAAAGTTTTCTTTGATTTGATCTAATACCTGGGGATCTTCTACTCTTTGAGCGAAGATACTAGGAAAGTGTGCAAATAAGCCATGAATCAAGTCCATAACTAGTTTAAAGTTAATTTTGTGAGTACTCTAGGGTTTATCTTAATCTAAATCAGTTTTTTTGCGACAGTTTGGCGAAAATTTTGTAAAATTATGTAAATAGAGATACATTCAATTCTCATTAAAGAGGCAGAAAAAATTGGTGAATACAGATTTAGTTGTTTTTAACCAAGCCCGAACAGAATATGACCCAAAAGCGATCGCCCGCTATTATAGTCGGAGACCTTGGCAAGTAATCTGGAGAGGTTTGAGGATTACCACAGGTTTTGTTACTTTTGTTTTAAGTCTATATTGGGATGGTTGGACTAACCAAGAGGAAAAAAATAAGCAAAAAAGAGCAACCACTTTAAGAAAATTATTAACTAATTTAGGACCAACCTTTATTAAAATTGGTCAAGCTTTATCCACTAGACCAGATTTAGTCCGTAAAGATTTTTTAGAAGAATTAATTAAACTCCAAGATCAATTACCCCCCTTTGATAATCAAACAGCCTTTACAATCATCGAAACAGATTTACAAGCTAGCATCAAACAGGTATATCAAGAAATTTCCCCCAATCCCATCGCAGCAGCTAGTCTAGGACAAGTTTACCGCGCTAAACTATATACAGGAGAAGAAGTAGCTGTCAAAGTTCAACGACCTAATTTACGACCTGTTATTTCTCTCGATTTACATCTGTTACGCTTAATCGTTAGTTGGTTAAAACCTTTATTACCAGTAAATATAGGACACGATTTAACCCTGATTGTTGATGAATTCGGGGTTAAATTATTTGAAGAAATAGACTATCAAAACGAAGGTAGAAACGCGGAAAAATTTGCCACTAATTTCCGTAATGATCGTGATATCAAAGTTCCTAAAATCTACTGGAAATATAGCAGCTATCGCATTTTAACTTTAGAATGGATCGACGGTTTTAAACTCACCGATACCGCTAAAATAGCTTCTGCGGGGTTAGATTTAAACGAACTGATTAAAATTGGGGTTACTTCTGGTTTACGTCAACTTCTAGAACACGGTTTCTTTCACGCAGATCCTCACCCAGGTAACCTGTTTGCTACTCCTGATGGTCGCATGGCTTATATCGATTTTGGGATGATGGATCAACTAGAGGAAGAAACTAAAGAAACCATCGCTAGCGCTGTAGTACAACTCATTAATAAAGATTATCAAGCTCTAGCTGATGATTTTGTTAGGCTAGGATTTTTAACAGCAGATACGGATTTAACTCCGATTATCCCTGCTTTAGAAGAAGTGTTGGGGACTGCGGTTGGTGAAAGCGTTAAAGATTTTAACTTTAAAACCGTTACGGATCATTTCTCAGAATTGATGTATGAGTATCCCTTTAGGATACCGTCTAAATTCGCTTTAATTATTCGTTCGATTATCACTCAAGAAGGTTTAGCTTTAACCCTTAATCCAGATTTTAAAATAGTAGAGGTTTCCTATCCCTACGTATCTAAACGCTTGCTTACGGGAGAATCCCCCCAATTACGCAGACGTCTGATTGATATCCTCTTTAAAGATGGTAAATTCCAATGGCAAAGGTTAGAAAATATGCTGGCGATCGCTCAAAGTGATCAACAATTTGACCTTATTCCTACCGCGAGACTTGGTTTAACCTTCTTACTCTCAGAGGAAGGTAAATACTTCCGTCAACAGTTATTAATCGCTTTAACCGAAGACGATCGCCTGCACACTGAAGAAGTACAAAGAATCTGGAGTCTAGTTAAAGATGAATTAAAACCACAAAGACTCTTTGACGTTGCTTTAACTGCTTTGAGAGAAATTTCTACGGAAAGATTAGCCGCGGTTATTTCTGCTTCTGATTAAGTTTTCTCTATTTCTTCTAGGGTTGAAATTTTCCCTAGGAGAATTGCTATTTGTCTAAAAGAGGTTCAAGATATTGCCAAAGTTTGGGGATATCATTCTGAACAACATCTCAAAGAGTAGAGAAATTAATTCGCTCATATTGATGTACAACTATATCTCGCATTCCTGCAATATCTTTCCAAGGAATATGAGGGTGAATAAACGTTTAGTAGCTTCGCTAATCATAATGACCTGATAGAGAATAGCTGATTATTTTTCTTCATTAACCATTAAAACAGATTGCTCAATATCCTTAGTAAATACTTTATCTCTTTGCATAAATCAACTGCATTGTTTGGAGAATTTCTTGACGACGTAGCCAATTTTCACTGTTTTCTATAGATTGTTTCAGGACAATGTATATTTAACGTAATGTTTTAGCTTCTAGTTCATTTTTTATTCTAGCAAGAGTTAATAATCCTTGGGCTGCATTAGGACTAAAATTAAGCAGTAAATCTAGATCACTATTATTGTGAAAGCGATTTGTTAAAATTGAACCAAAAACATATAATTCTCGTATATTCCAACCCTGACAAAATTTGCTAATCTCTTCTTGGTTCATATGTCAACGTTTTTCTAATTGAAAATTTAAATTAATTAACGTTTATTTTCTTTTTGTAATAATTTTATTAGCTCTAAACTTTGTTCCACTAGATGAGGAGAATCAGCGTCTAACCAGATAATCTCAGGAATAGCTTTAAACCAGGTACGTTGTCTTTTGGCAAATTGACGAGTATGTAGAATAGTTAAATTTTTCGCTGCTGATAAGGTGATTTTTCCTGTGAGATAATCCTTGATTTCTTGGTAGCCAAGGGTCTTAAATAAATGTAAATCAGGGTCATATTTTCCTAAGAGATATTTTACCTCTTCTACTAAACCCATGGTCAGCATTTTTTCTGTGCGTTGAGTAAGGCGATCGCTTAAAGAATCACTGAGACAATCTAAACCAATCTGGATAATTTTATAGGGGGGGGGATTTTCTCCCTGTTGTTGAGAAATAGGGATACCAGTTACATAATATACTTCTAGTGCTCTTAAAGTACGTACTTGGTCATTAGGGTGAATCTTGCTAGCGGCGATCGCGTCTAATTGAGTTAATTGTTGATATAATTCTGTTTGAGAGAGAGTCAGGAGTTGCGATCGCAATTCAGGTTGAGGAGAAACAGGAGGGATGAGGAGACCTTTAACGATAGACTTAATATATAAACCAGTTCCCCCCACCAAGAAGACGGGTTGAGATAACGAGTTGATAATTTGTGTAGCAAGTTGTTGATATTGAGCTAAAGTAAACACTTGGGTTGGGTGACAAACATCAATAAGATAATGAGTCACCTGTTGTTGTTCTTGAGCCGATGGTTTAGCCGTACCGATGTTAAAATCTTGATAGACTTGGCGAGAATCAGCACTAATAATCACCCCATCCACAGCCTTAGCCAATTGTAAAGCTAAATTAGACTTACCAGTAGCCGTAGCACCACAAATAACGATTAAGAGCATTTTACCTGATATGTATCCCTAAATAAATTTCCCTTCAAACACCATTTAAATCATTTTTAACGCTTTTGTGTTAGAATTTTGACAGATTTTGTCATAAAGTAGCCAAAACAAGGCTCTAAGCTCTTAAAGGAGAAATACATGACTAGTAGTAGTTACAGTGCTGAGCAAATTCAAGTACTAGAAGGTCTTGATCCAGTACGCAAAAGACCAGGAATGTATATTGGGACAACAGGACCTAGAGGACTACATCACCTGGTCTATGAAGTAGTAGATAATTCCATCGATGAAGCATTAGCTGGTCATTGTACACATATTGAGATTGAAATTACAGAAGACGGCTCATGTTCAGTTACCGATAACGGTAGAGGAATACCTACTGATACCCATCCTACCACAGGAAAATCAGCTTTAGAAACCGTAATGACGGTTTTACACGCAGGGGGAAAATTTGGTGGTGGCGGTTATAAAGTTTCGGGAGGACTTCACGGTGTAGGTATTTCCGTAGTTAATGCTCTTTCAGAATGGGTAGAAGTAACGGTATGGAGAGACAAAAAAATCCACACACAACGTTATGAGAGAGGAGTACCTGTTACTGAGTTAATCTCTAAACCATATCAAGGAAACCAACAGGGAACTCAGGTACACTTTCTCCCCGACGAACAGATTTTTAGTGAAACTAGAGACTTTGACTATAATACCCTAGGGGGACGTTTAAGAGAATTGGCTTATCTCAACGCGGGAGTTAAAATAACTTTTACCGATAAACGTCAAACCCCTCCACGAGAAGATATCTATTGTTATGAGGGAGGTATTCGCGAATACGTTACCTATATGAATCGGGAAAAAGATCCCCTCCATCAGGATATTATTTATGTCTCAGGGGAACGGAATAACGTACAAGTAGAAGTAGCTTTACAATGGTCTGTAGATGCTTATAACGATAATTTACTCGGTTTTGCTAACAATATTCGCACTATCGACGGTGGAACTCATTTAGAAGGACTCAAAGCGGTTTTAACGCGAACTATCAATAATATTGCGCGTAAACGTAACAAAATCAAGGAAAATGAGTCTAATCTAGGGGGAGAAAACGTTAGAGAAGGTTTAACAGCGGTTATCTCCGTTAAAGTACCCGATCCTGAATTTGAAGGTCAAACTAAAACTAAATTAGGTAATACTGAAGTGCGGGGTATCGTTGACTCTTTGGTTGGAGAGGTCTTAAATGAATACCTAGAGTTTAATCCCCAAATAGCAGATACCATCCTTGATAAAGCTATTCAAGCTTTTAAAGCAGCTGAAGCTGCGCGTCACGCGAGGGAATTAGTCAGACGTAAATCAGTCTTAGAGTCTTCACCCCTACCAGGTAAATTGGCTGATTGTAGTTCTCGCGATCCGAGTGAGTCAGAAATTTTTTTAGTGGAAGGAGATAGCGCGGGAGGATCAGCTAAACAAGGACGTGATCGCCGTTTTCAAGCCATTTTACCCCTACGCGGTAAGATTCTCAATATCGAAAAAACCGACGACTCCAAAATCTATAAAAATAACGAGATACAAGCTTTAATTACCGCTTTGGGTTTAGGGATTAAAGGGGAGGAATTTGACTCTTCAGCTTTACGTTATCATCGCATTATTATTATGACTGACGCTGATGTAGATGGTTCTCACATTCGGACTCTGTTATTAACCTTCTTTTATCGCTATCAACGTCAATTGGTGGATCAAGGTTATATCTATATCGCTTGTCCTCCTCTGTATAAAATAGAAAGAGGACGTAACCACTATTATTGTTATAGCGATCGCGAATTGCAACAACGCATCAGAGAGTTTCCCGATAATGCTAACTATACCATCCAACGCTTTAAAGGTCTTGGGGAGATGATGCCACAACAACTCTGGGATACTACGATGAACCCTGAATCTCGTACCCTCAAACGTATAGAAATCGAGGACGCAGCGGAAGCTGATCGCGTTTTTACCGTTTTAATGGGCGATCGCGTAGCCCCCCGGCGAGAGTTCATCGAAACTCATGGATCTCGTCTCAATCTCTTAGATTTAGATATCTAATCTCTAGAGATTGACTCTAAATAACTCAATAAATCAGCCATTTCTTGTGTATTTGGCTGAAATTTGGGCATTGGGGGGGTTTCTCCACTAATTACTTGGTGAATGATACTCGCTTTTGACCTTCTTTTGGATACGGTATGTAAACTCGGTCCTACGTTACCATCTGCTTCTATACCGTGACAACCGGCGCAGTTAATCTTAAAAATAGCGTGACCATTACTAATATCTCCTTTTGCTGCTAATACTTCTTGAATATAAGGATCTGCTAAAGGGCTAAGATAGATACTCAGCACCATTAATAACAAAGTTAAAGCGATGGCGATCGCCCCTAAAACTATTCCTTGATTGGTTAATTTGATTTGGACAAGTTGATTATCCACTTTTACGCTCAGTATTTTGTATGATATCTTTACATTTTGCAATCTTTTTTCAACTTAAAGCTAGATATTTTGACAAATTTTTCAGATTTTGAGCAATGAAACTAAAAAAGCTTCAGTATAATACAAAACGAGACGGTTACTTAAACCCCTGAAAACCTCATCAAAAGCGTGCTCAGACCAAGGAATATCTAAAAATACTACTTGATTACCTCTGGCTTTGAGTTTTTCGTATAACTCTCGTGCATATTTAGCTTGGACTAAATGATCTTGGCTAGGATATACTAATAAAGTAGGGACAAAAGGAATATCAGTATAACTAATCGGTGAAGCTTGTTGATATAATTCTGGTCTAGTTTCTGGTGTTCCCCCTAAAAAATCTTTAAGTATCTCACGAGTATTAATCGGATCTGGTCTAGGTGGATTAAAATAAGCTTCGGTGAGATTAATTGGACCATAATAATTAATTAAAGCCTTAAAAGCGATCGCCCCTGGTTGAAGAGTGGCTAAAGTGGCTAAATGTCCACCCGCGGATCTTCCCATGATTGCTACTCTCTCTAAATCTACTCCTAAAGTCTCAGGGTGATCATGAATATAAGATAAGGCTAATTGTATATCATTTAGTTGTACGGGAAAGGTATATTTGGGTGCGTGACGATAGTCGATAGAGATGACTGTATAACCTCTTTTCGCTAAATAACGGCTAAAAACTTGGTTATTATTGGGATTACCACTACGCCAAGCACCACCATAAATCATAATCAGAGTAGGATATTTACCCTCTCTTTGGGGACGATACACATTGAACGTTAATTTAACCCCATCGAGATGAGCAAATTCTCTATCTGTTTCGACGACAATTTCTTGAGGAATAACCCCAGAGATTAGAGTCAGATATTTTGTCCCGATAACTTCTTCTATTGCTTGTTTACATCTTTCTCTAGTTGAAGGAAATTGAATTAAAGGGATTAAACTAATTATTAAAGCTAATAAACTTAACCATTTATTGCTACTTATAAATAGACTAAATAGATTAAATAATACTAAAATTGGGCTGATTTCTATGGCGATTATTCTTAATGGTAATAACCCCATATTTGCTGGGGGTAAAACTATCCAAATACTAGCTATAATTGCAATTAAAGACAACATTAATTTACAGGTAAAATCTTTCGAGAATCAGAATTTAACTCAAGCCAACCTAGATCCTGGAGACGATGTACTAAATTAGAAATTGTTACCCCTAATTCAGCAGCGATCGCGTATAAATCAGACCATTTATAGATATTTTTACCTTTACTTACCCTTTTTAATTCTTTTTTGGGCATTAATAAACAACTAGCAAAATATTGGGCTTGCCATTCTCTACCTTTAAGATGTTGTTGATTATGACAGACTATTTTTTGTTCTTTATAACTAGCTATTTCTTGATGATTAATATGTAAAACCCAATGTCCTATTTCATGGGCTATGGTTGATTCTGTTAAACCTAATCCCCATTGAGTTAAGTTTTCGTTGATTTCAATTAATCTTTGTACAGGTAAAATTCTCGCGGCTATTTCTCCTTCTGCATCGGGAGGGATAAAATCCCAGACTAGATCTAATCCCAAAAACTCAGCTACACGACTAGCGTCGAGAGGAAATTTAGGGTAATAGTTTCTAGTTTGGGACATTTCCTCGATAATTTGGTTAGCTATTCTCTCTATCTCGACTTTAGATATAAAGCGAAATTCTTTGATTAAACTCATTTTACTCTACTTTGAACGCTTGTTGAAACACTTGACGGGCAAATTCGGGATTTTCTCGCATTCGCCGAAATAAAGTGGGCAATTCTTGGTAATGTTGTTTAAGTAAGTCTTCTTCTTTCTGAGGGATACGCCCCGCTAAAAAGACTAATTCTTCTTCGTTTAAATCTAGATGATGGGCTATTTTCCTAATTATCTCCTCTTTGGGGGGATATTCGGCGCGATCGTTTTCTAATTTAGATAAGTAGGTAAAGTCTAAACCCACTAGCTCCCCTAACTCTCTCTGACTATACCCTTTATTTTTTCTCGATGCACGAATTAATCTACTAAAACTCTCAGTCATACTAGTGATTTGGCTATTTATTTTATTCTAAATAATCTTGACTAAAAAATCAACATGATTTAGACTAGAGTTGTTGACTAAAAAATCAAGGCTAAGGCTGATGACTCAACCAACACCACAAGACAGTAAACAACAGATTCTCCAAGACTTCGCTAAACTACTAACAGATTATCAAAGCAGTGATTCTAAAGTAGCTACCAAAGAAGAAGAAGCCGAAAAAGCCAAAAATCAAGAATTATTAACTACAGTTGCCGAATATACCTTAGATAATATCGTCAATGGTATGGCGTCGTTACAGTTAGATTTTGGTAACATTATCAACTCATTATCACAACGTCTTAACAACGAATCAACAAAATTAGAACAATTACAAAAAGCGATCCAAGTTGAAACCGAAAACCTCGCTAAATTGCGACAAGTTAGATTGGTAGCGGATGCTTTACACATTCTCAGACAAGAACATCAAGAAAGACTCAGACATTTAGAAAATCAAATTAATCAACAACGGGAAGCAATAACCCTTGAACAAGAGCAAACTCATAAAGTTTGGACTAAAGAACAACTAGAATTTACTGCTAGAATCAACGAAGAAAGAGAACTACTTTTACAAACTAGAGAACGTACCAAAGCTGATATAACTTATGAGATAGAAAGACAACGCAAAATAGAGATGGACGAATACGAAGAAGTAAAACGTTTACAAGAGAGAGAATTAACAGAAACTAATCAACGTCAAGAGAAACTCTGGAGTGAAAGAGAGAAATATTTAACAGATAATCAAGCTGATTTTGCAGCCAAACAAAAACAAGTAGAAGGTTTCCCCGCAGCGTTACAAAAAGCTTATGAAGAAGCTAGGGTAGAAGGAATCAAAGAAGCAGAAAGAGACAGTAAAGTCAAGTCAGATTTAATCGAGAAAGAATGGGAAGCTACTAAACAAGGATACGAATTAAAATTACAATCTCTAGAAGCTACTGTAGCTAAACAAACAGAACAAATTAACGAAATCATCGCCCAATTACAAGTAGCCAATACTCAAGCTCAAAGTTTAGCAGCTAGAGCATTTCAAGGTCAAGTTTAGTAAAGGAGAAATAAAGATATGACTATTAACTCTAAAAGTACTAAAGCACAAATCCTAGAAGCTTTTGAGGAATTAAAACAAGAAAAACAAGGGATAGAAAAACAACTCAAACAGTTACAACAACAACCTAAAGTCTCTCCTCCTCAACCATCTCAACCTCCTGAAACTATGACTACTAATCTCAATGACACTTTAGCCAATTTAGAACAACTGAAACTCAGTTTTGGTGGTACAGTTAGTAATTTATCAGAACAGTTGATTACTGAAGCAACTAGTTTAGGTAAGTTACAAACAGCTTTAACACAGGAAAAAGCACAACTAACGGAATTATACGAACTAGAAGAAATTACCGAAGATACCCTCGACGAGTTAATTATTGAGTATCAAAATAGCGCTAAAGCTTTTGAACTTGAATTGAGGGAACAAAGCGAGACTTTATTACAAGAGATTCAAGATTTACGTTTAGCTTGGTCAAAAGAAAAAGAAACTCATAATAGAGAAGTTAAAGGTAGAAACGAAGACTACGAAAAAGAGAAAAGACGGGAAGCAGAAGAATACAATTACAACCTAGAGTTAGAATTAACTTTGAGTCAAGAAGAATATGAGCAAACTAAAAACGCTTTATATCAAGAATTAGCCGACATTCGTCAACAACAAGAAAAAGCATGGCAAGAAAGAGAAAAAGCGATCGCCGAATCGGAAGCTAAATATACAGAAGTTAAACAACAAGTAGAAGCTTTTCCTGCTGAATTAGAAGCTAAAAAGAAAAAAGGTCAAGAAGAAGGTAAGGGAATTGGAACTTATCAAGCTAAAGTTAAAACTGATTTACGTCAAAAAGAAATCGAGGGAGAAAAACAGAATTATCAATTACGCATTCAAGCTTTAGAAGAGAGTATCACTAATCAACAAACACGTCTAGAAAGTCTGACTAAACAGCTAGAATTAGCCCAAAAACAAGTACAGGATTTAGCCGTTAAAGCGATTGAAGGTACGTCTAATCGTAATTCTTTTGAAGCTATGAAAGAAATCGCTTTAGAACAAGCCAAAACCCAACAGAAGAATAAATAAAGTTCTGAGTTAAGGTTTAGGTATTAGGTTTAAGTATTATTATTAACATATAATATACTTAAAAGCTCCCTTCTCCCTTCTCCCGTCTCTCCCCCTACTCCCCTATTCTTGAGATTGAATTAAATTAACAATATTTAGCTCAGTGGAATTAAATAAATAGTTTTGAGTAAATAATTGCTGACGCATTTTTTCAAGACTATAACTCCTAAACAAAATAAAAGGGAAATCTTGATATTTATAACCAATAGGTAAAATATCATAAACATTGTGCAGAGATTTAATATAGATTAACAAGACTCGCTTAAAACTAGTTTCCTCATCGTCTTCTGTTTCTAAATATTCAGACAAAATCTCCAGACTTAGGAGAGTAAATAAAGGGAAAGCGTAATATTGATCCAAATAATTACTAGTTTCTTGTAAATTTTGACTATTGTTCATCTCTGTTTGAATTTCTTCGATTAAATGAATAGCATCTTGAGTCGCGTAACGAAGATTAATATTATATTGTTCCTGATTCAGCTTAATAGCTTGGAGAGACTTTAATAATTGACTAGAATTGGTTTGGATAATTTTAGCTAACCGTAGATGATATTGTTTAGCTAAGGGTTTTTCTTTAGTTGGGACAATAATTAAACCACCAACGATATAACTTTTTTCCAGATTGCCAAAACTTAATAACTCCGCGAAGTTATCATTAATTGCACTAGTAAAGTTATCCGAGAAAGTTCCTAGAGAACCTAAATAGGAATTAGCCTCTTGGGGAGGACTTAGAGAAAAATGGGTTTTACTCAATAATTCTTGTAATTGTTGATGGGTTTCCTTCAAAATCTTATGACTAGGATTAAGTCGATATTCTTGGTATAGTAAATCCAGAAGATTATTAATCTTACTAGAAAAAGTTGCTCCAGCAGCGACAGTGGATTTACCCCCAATGGGAATCAAGACTATTGCTTGTTTACCTAAATTTCCCGCACCTTTGATTCTCGTCATCATAGCGACTTTAATAATTAACAAGGTATTGAGGATATTAAGTAGGGTTTCTTGACGGGCTAATTCTTCATCGGTATCGGGGTAATAGATAGCTTTTTCAGCGAGATAAAAAATGATTTGCTTATCTTGTTTATCTATTTCTTCTTTTCCTCTACCACGATAAATCACCTGGAGAATCTCCATGATATTTTGTTCTACTTGAAAGGTGGGAATAACTACGAGGATGTGTTTAACATAGGGAAAAGAAAGACCTCTACTTCCCGCTGAAGTCATGAAAATTAATTTGATTTTTTGATCTTCTTTATATTGATGTAATTCTTTTTTCTCTCTTTCACTAAGGTTAGACCTAACTTCGAGATAGTCTTTATTTTTCTCTAGGGGTTTACTTCTAACCGCGTTTAACTTATCTAGGATAGTTTGCAGTTTTTGCTTGTCTTGGATATAGATTAAAATTTGACCATCTTCTTCCGAAAGGGAGTGAATATCTTGTAGAATACTGCTTTCTAATTCATGGAGTAATTTACCATCATCTCGTTTTAAGTCTTGTTTTTCAGCATCAAACTCTTTCGCTTCCACAAAGACTCTATAGGTTAAGTCTAGGTTATTAGCGGGATAGGAATTGGCGTTAATAATTATCGCTGGTTTTTTCTGAAAGCAGAAATTATTGATGGTTAAAGCTTGGGGGGTAGTAGTCGCTTTCCTAAAAAAGATTTTATCAGGTTCAGGATTAATAGTACTTAAATGCTGATTGATAACACTTTGTTCTACTATAGAAGCATCAGCGACGATGATTTTAGTATTGAATCCATATTCAGGGTTGCATAATTGATATCTCTTAGTAAAATCGCTAATACCTTTAAGAAAAGCTGCGCCATTTTCACTCCCTGTGATTTCATCAATCATAATAAATATGTGTTTAATGCGTCGGGAGATTTGACGCATATTTTGGGGAATCACACAGTTTTGACTAGAGTTATAAGCACTTTGAAAAATAAGGTTTAAATGTTCCAGAGTTGTTTTACCGTTATAAGTTTCTCGTAAAGATTGTAGAGAAGTAGTAGCGACGATTTGGTTAGATATTTCTTCATCGATTAGGGTATAAATTGCATTGGCAATACTAGCTAATACTCCTGGTTTACCTTGATTAACTACTCTGAGGGTATTTTCATTCTGACGTTTAATCTTAGAAGAGGAATTAATAGGAGAGTCTTCTTGAGTAAAGTTAAGAAATTGTACAGATTTTCTGCTAAAGTTTTCGGGATATTTTTCGGCTATATAGTTAACGATATGTTGATATCGTAATGCACCATAATTATTGATTAATTGGCTATGGCTACTCAGACAGAAAAGGCGATCGTCATAAAGTTTACCTGATTCTTTGTCCTTAAATTTCTCAATGATATCTTTATTGACTTGGATACGCGGACTTATGTATAAAAAGAGAAAGCCTTCAGGGATATGTTCTTTGAGAAACTTAACTACTGCTGTTGTTTTGCCTATACCAGGATTTCCCGTGAGAAATAAATAATTAGCCTCACTTGTTAGGGATTGGGTAATTAATTCTGCATGAGCATTTCTAAGGGATAAACTAGAGTTATCTCCAAGGGATAAACTTTGGGCTAACTCAAAAGATATATTAGCTGCAGTATTAGCAAAATTGCTTAATCTTTCTTGGTGGGAAAAAGCAGCGGTTTGTCTTGGGGAGATTGACAATAATTGATTAACGAATGTTTTACCTTGGTCAAAGCTTTTGTTGATTTGCAGTCTAATTAGATTAAAAACTCTTTCTCTAGCTTCTTGGATTTCTACCTTAGAGTAATCTTGTTTATAAATCTCATGACAGTTTTTCAGTATATCTATATTCTCTGGAGTAACTACCAAAGAACTAATGCCGCGATCGCTATAACCAATCGCTGTCATAATTATTCTACTTTCCTTCTCGATTATCTGTTGTTTAAGTAAAAATTGATAGAAGCTATAAGCATAACTTCCCGCTTGAATTAATTTGATACTTTCTTTGTTTTTATTTTCAACCTTAAAAGCCCTAAAGTAATCTTTCATCTTCGGAGTAAACGCATAACTCAAATCTTCCCTCTCTCCCGTATCGATACTTAAACGATTAAAAATGCTTTTGGATCTGATATAACCCATTTCTCTCATTAATTTTTTTTTGGTTAATTCGATGAATTCAGGGTTAGTTAAATCTTGAGTCGCGTCTAAAGAAAATAAAGAAGCATCCACAACTAATAAGCGATACTCTTTTCTATAACGCCATAAAATTAGGGTATCTGCTTTTAAGAATTCCCCCTTTTCTAGATACCTATTTATATCTACTTCCTCTAAATTTTTAGCCAAGTTCTTGACATTTTGGCTGAACTCGTTTAAAATCGAAGATGATAAGCTATAATCGCCCTTACTATGTGTGTTTAAGCTATTATCGTCACAAAAGCTACACTGAAAGTATAGCACCTCTATTAGCTCAAACCTATTCCAGCTTTGGGATTCGAGATATTCCCTGACAAAACTCAAACCTCCCAAAAATCCTCGTAACAGAATTAGCTGACTCCACCTCGTGATAATTTTTTTATTGACTGTGCTAATGGTTTGACTACGCTCAATCAATTTGTTGACTAACTTGGTAAGTTGCAGTTGTTCTAAATCAGGGCGATAGAAATCAACCCAAGGGGTTTTAATTTGTTGTTGGTGGAGATAAGCGAGGATACCGCTATTAAAGCCAACCTCAAATAATCTACCTTGGTCATCTCGTAATTGTGATTTAATTTGATTCATGGTTTTCGGGTTGTGGGGTAACGGTTAAAACGCGACGGACTTCGGTTAAAAAAGCCAGAAGATTAAAATCAGTCTTATTTTGGGGATGTTTAAACAAAGAGAGTTTGGAGACGGATTGGTCGCTGACGATATCTTGATAGGGGTTAAGTTTGAGACTATGTGGACTCTTTTGACTAGAACTTTTTTCGTAGCGCGAGAAATGTAATAAAGTCAGATATTGCAATAAATCATTTTTTTGCCCTTCGTTATAAACCAGGTTTTGACGGATAGCTTGGTCATCGAGAAGATCTTTATAGACACCTACGAGAGTAGAATAAGAAATAACGCCATTATAGAAAGAATCCTCCTTAACAGTAATGCCATTAAACAGGTTAAAAAAGATAACCCCTTTCTGAGTAGGATCATTAAATAAGTCTTGCAGTTGACGACTATCTTGTAAAGAAAGAGATTGGGTTAAATCCCCCTTAACTTTACGTACATAATATTGTTCAAAAAAGACGGGATAGAGATACAAGTCTTGATAGTCTTGATAGATATATTTAATTAAATCCCGAGACAGGAAAAAGAGGTTATCGTTATTATCTGATTTAGTTAGATGGAGATTGCTGGTATAAGGAGTTTTAGCCACATAGAAAATATGACGATAACCTTGGTGATAGAGATTAGTAACGGTGTCTAGAATAATTGTGGGTTGACGATACATAATCTCATTGACATAATTAGCGCTTAAACTCTTCAAGGTTTTAACTTGTACTTTACCCGAAGGGAGTAAATCCATAGTAATTACTTCCCCAATCAGATTACTAAGACGATTGTCTCGACTAGCTTGTTTACTCCCATCGCATTCATGACTACTAACGATGATTAAAGCTACTTTATCTAAAGTTGGTGTGTATTGAGTAGAGGGAAAGGAGAAGTTTTTAGGGATAACTGAGTAGAGAGAATTTAAAGCATTTTTGGTTTTAAATTTATTACCTTTCTTAATATCGATACCTTGGGAATTAGCGAGATGATCCATACTCAATAAATGGGCGAGTACTTTAGAATAGTCTCTCATCTCACTTTCGGGATTATGAGTATCTGCATTATTATCTTTTCCCTGAAGGTGTAGTCTGAGTATGGGTAAGAATAACTTGAGCTTAATCTCGTCGGTGATAATTTTTAAACAGATATAAGTAAGGAGAGAGAAGGTAAAATAGTATCTAAACTGTTGGGTTGAGTTATAAGTTTTGATATCTAAGCTATAGGGAAAGTTGACTAGTTTCTGGTTAGAGAAGCTTTGATACTTCTCTCTGACGATTTCATGTTTAGGAGAAAAAAGTATCGGGAGAGTCTGGATACCTTCTAAATCATATTCCATGTTAAAGAGTTGTTTTTCTCCCTGAAGATGATAACGAATATCTTCAATAGTCAATTTAGCTTCTATTTGACAAAACGCAGAGGGATTGATTGCAGCTTCACTAACAACAACTTGACTAAGATCTTTTTTAGGTTGGCGTTTATTTTTAAGTAAAGTTTGATTGGTGATGATATCTTCACACTCTGACTCTAAAATACCTCTTTGAATCTCGATATGTACAGGATATTCTTGGGGTTTAAGGATTGTACCTTGGGTAAGAAATTCTTTGAGGAGTTTAGCTAGTTTAGCTAACTTATGTTCTATTTTAAATCTACTATCTTTTAAACCTTTATTAAAGTTAATCAGTAAGTCCTTTTTGGCTTGATCATCACTTCCTTTCAGAATCCCAAAACATTTACTATTAAAACTCTCCACAGGATCATAATTTAATTCATCCGCTTGGTGATAGTTCTTGCTATCGGGTTGACAACGAGAAGTTAAGACAAAGAAATAGACGCAGAAACGCTGAAAAACTTTTGTATAGAATCTTTCTTTCTTAGTTGCTTTGGCTAACTCTTCCTTATATAGTTGACTGTTAGGATTAATGAAGTCTAGGTGATAAGCTAAAGCAGATTTACTCTTAGTTTTTTCGACCGGACTATTTAACTTCAGCTTTAAGCCAAACACAAACTCAGGATTGTCTTGATTATCTCCGCTAATCTCCCCCAAGTTACCAGTAACTATAGGAATAATCGGTAAACAGTCAAAAGCGTAAGATTGGGCTAAAGCAGTTTTCAAGTCAATTTCTTGACCTTCATAACTGATTTTATAATAGTTATCAGCATGATCTTGATTAAAAAATTCTTTGAGAAGTTTTAACCGTCTAATCAAGTCTTTTAAATAAAAAATGTCGTGATTATACTCGGAGATATTCTCAGCGATATACTCAAGATATTTAAGACAAGCTTCCTTTTTTAATTGTCCTAGGGTTTCCTGGTTAACAAACTCTCTAAGGTAATCAATATCTTTTCCTTCTGCTAAAATAGCTTGGATATCTTCTAACTCCTCTTCATCATCGGTTAAGTCTTCTACATAATTCTCTAATCCCTGTCTTAAACTATTGGTAAACCGTTGTAAGTTTTTAACCTGAATAGTTAGTTTGTGCAGTTTTAAAGCGGAAGTACTTCCCGTAGCTTCAGGATTAATTACTAATGATTGTTGGGCAATATTATTTAAAGGTGCAAAAGGATAGAGAAAATTTAACTCAGGTTGGTTAGCCTTATATTGGGAGAGATTGGTTACTAATTCTGTCAGAGAAAAATTTTCTGTAGCTAGATAATCTTTTAAAAGAGAAGAGAGGGTATCTTTAATATCGGTGATGTAGGTATTAAATTTAGGGGCAAATTCGGGACTAAAGTTAATAGTAGCTGTACGTGTTAATTCTTCTCGTCCTAAAATAGGACTAGAGATATTCAGAATAGCGATCGCTTTAGCAATGGTATCAATTTGTACAATTAAACGACGTTTATCACCAGAAAGCTTAAATAACTCCCCTGTCTTGTTTAATTCTGCTAAAATAGTTTTCAACAAATCCTCGTAATTTAAAAGAAGGTGATCATCACGAGAGTTATCTTCTACTAGTTGATTAGTCATAATTTATCTATCTGCATCGCTTCTATCATCAAGTGTAACATGAAGGCAAATAATCACCAACAATTTAATTGTGGTTGCGAACTAGAATATTATGTTTACGAAGAGAGTACCTTTATCTTTAACATAGCCGTTGCTAGTACAGACAATCAAACTATCCTCACCGAAAACCTAGTTTTAACCCCTAACTTACCCCATGAAGAGTATATAGAACCTATTCTGCACAATCGCTTCTTACGCGTCAATGTACCTCCAGGAAAATTTAACCTTTATTATCAAGCAGATGTTGAGTTAAGTTACCCCCAAATCAACCCTGAACAAAAAATTTTAGCTAAACCCCCTAGCTTTTTACCTCTAGATATGCTAAGGTACGTTTATCCTTCCCGTTATTGTGAGTCAGATCAGTTATTTGAATTAACCTTTCAAAGATTTGCCCAGATAGAGGCAGGTTATGAACAAGTAAAAGTAGTCTGCGATTGGATTCACAACAATATCACCTACGTTTTAGGAAGCAGTGATAATGAGACTACCGCTTTAGAGACTGTCAAGGGTAGGGCTGGAGTTTGTCGAGATTTTGCTCATTTAGCTATAGCTATGTGTCGCGCGTTAAATATTCCCGCGCGTTTTGTGACAGGTTATGCTTATAAATTAGATCCTCCTGATTTTCATGCCTACTTTGAAGTTTATCTAGATAACGCTTGGTATCTTTTTGACGCAACTAAATTAGTACCTCTAGAGGGTTTAATCCGTATTGGTACAGGGAGAGACGCTGCTGATGTTTCTTTTGCAACTATCTTTGGAGAAATAGAGTTAAATAGGATGAATTTATGGACTAATTTACTTTAGCTAAAACAAAAACATTACCTTCGTTTCCTCTACCAATCCGAATATCTTGATCAAGATAAGTAATTTCTAGCCATCCCTTTTGATCGCGATTAGTGATGTTAAAATCAAGGGGAGGGTATTTTTTGCCCTTCTCGATATCTTCAATAAATTGTAAGGGCGATCGATAAGTAATTACTCGTTGTAATGCTATAATCGAGCGCTCAAAAATCACATTAACCCTACTTTCAGAAACCGCCTCAAACCGCGCCCTAACGCTTACTAAGCCCTCTAAAAAAGGAATTCCGACAATTTCGGCAACATTGTATAAAATAGCGTCTTGAGGGTTAATATACTGATAGATCTGTCCTAACTGCAACAGGGGAAAACGATTTAAACCCAAAATACCCCGACTAGTTGTATATAATAGTCTCCAATTACCCTCAAGAAGGGTTGCAGCTTCTAGGGGATGAGGGTTAGGGTTTTCATCTTCTAGTTGTTGAATTAAAGAGAGAATGCGGACTTTATCGTTTTCAGTAGTTAGTAACCCGCGATTTTGACCAGCGATCGCTTCTAGTAAGGTTGTCTTGGTACTCATTTTTGGCTATAATCAATGTGACTATTTTAAAATAAACATCTTGATTGTAACAGCGATCGTCCTCGGTGGAATAATCGGTGCTCTCCTGCGCTATTATGTTATTTTGCTAGCAACCAGATATTTTAATTATAGAGTTTTTTATGGTACCTTATTTGTTAACATAACAGGAACGTTTTTAATTGGTTGTTCAGCTACTTGGCTATATCAAAAAGAGTTTGTATTTTTTCCTTGGGATAAGTTAATTTTAGTAGGTTTTTTAGGTGCATATACCACCTTTTCTTCTTATATTCTCGATACCATGAATTTATGGCGATCGCAACAATATCAACTAGCGGTAAAATATTCTTTAAGTACCTTAATTCTCGGTTTTCTTGCTGCTGAATCAGGAATCTTGCTGTTTAGACTAATCGAATCTTTTCGCTAAAATTGTCCCCAAACTAAAACTAATAATCCCCATTAAAGGAGTACCAATCCAATATAAACCCTCCTTAATCCAATTACTTTCTAGTAAGATTTTAACAGAGTCTAATTCATAGGTAGAAAAACTGGTATAAGATCCCAAAAAACCAGTAGTCAACAATAAGCGAATTTCTTCATTGATACTCCAACGTTCTAACATTAAACTAGAAATAAATCCCATCAACAAACAACCAGAGACATTAACGAAAAAAGTACCAAAAGGATAAAGATTACCTAAATTAGGATCGTTTAACCATGTAAATAATAAATATCTGCTTAAAACTCCTGGAATTGCTCCTAAAATAATAGCTAAAAAAGGTCTCATACAGCAATCTGACTATGTTTAATCATTCCCTCTACAATCATTTCGCTAGCTTTTCTTCCTCCTGCTAAATTACGCGCAACAGGTCCAACTTGTAACCCTGCTAATGCACCCATAAAGTAAAATTCACTTTTAGGTAAGCGTAGATATTGATCAATCACGGGTAAACCTTGAATAATATCCGTAGGATAAGCTTCTAAAACTTCTGTTAACAAGGGATTATTTTTGACATTAAATGTTGTTCCTGTTGCTAACCAAATACGCTCAAATTCTTTCTCTATACCATTGCTACAAATTACCCTCCATTTATGCTCTTCCCATTGTACTTCCTTTACTTGACAATTTTCCCAAAATTCCACATTTTTACTTCTTCTTAATTCCCAACTTATTTTAGGAGTTATTGAACCACCATTGCGCGCTTGTTGAATCATTTCCCAGCGTCGATACCAGTTTAACTCAGCATTAAACCCTTTGAGATATTTTGGTCCTAACCAACCTGGATCAGCGTCAAAGAGTTTTATCTGTAAGTCTCTTCTCGTCATCAAAGTTATTTTAGCTCCTCTATTGACTCCTCCTATGGCTAAATGACCACTGGTTAAACCTCCTCCGATAATTAATATGTGTTCATCTTTTAGTTGTAAGTTAGCTAAGTTAACTTGTTGAGAGTGTAATAATCTATCTTGAGGATATTTCGTCTTAATTTGATTCACCCAAGCAGGTATTTGAATCTCACCTTGATTAGTAGCTAATACGACTCTACGAACATTAATTATCTCTCCATCGGTTAAACATAGCTGAAAATTACCCCTACATGGTACAATCTTAATTACTTTACCTCGGTAAACTCTATTTTCTAATCCCCAACTTTTGACTACCTCGGTGCAAAAATCTTCAAACAGTTTTGTACCTGGTAAGTCATAGGGGTTAAATAATTCATCAGGTCGATTCTCCGCAAAACCTCTTAAAGCATAGGGATGAGGATCAGGGTGATGGACTACAGGAGACCTTAAATGGGGGATTTCTAAAGCTGCAAATTGCTGATACCATTGCCTTAACCAATCTCCATGAGGATCAATCACTATTAAGCGATCGCGCCATTGTTTTCTCTTCTGTAATAAATGTGTAACTAATGTTAAAGCTTGTGGACCTGCTCCAATAATCCCTATAGAGACTGTAGATAAGTTTTTCATAGTTAGTGTTTTGACTATATATTAAAATGATAATCATTTCTATAGGAAAAAGCAAATAGAGGAATTATTAACAGCTAATCCGACAAATATTAAATTTTCCTTAAGAATAAGCTCAAATGGTTAGTATGAACAAACTGTTATAAAACTTTGTGGAATGATAGATTTTATTAAATTAAGAAATCCGTGATTAACTGAATTTGCCCTTAGAGTAAAAGTTAAGAAAATCTGACATCTAAAATGTACGGAACTTAAACTTTTTCAAGAAAATTTAACAAAGGGAAATTTGGTAGTCATTCTGTTCTGATCTAGTAGGTAAATATCATGTCTTATACCATTAATAATGACACTTGTTTTGCTTGTGGCAATTGTTATCCCCAGTGCCCAACAGGAGCAATTCAAGTGGATAACGGAGAATACTCAATAGACCCAGAACTCTGTAACTACTGTGAAGGTTATTATCCAGAACCACAGTGTATAACTGTTTGCAATACGAACAGTCCTGCACCTGAACAAGCCAAAAAAGGACGTTATAAAATACCAGAATTTATAGCTACTAGTCCTGATTTATTTGCTAATGGAACTAGTAACCCCTTTGCTTCAGCCATGGTGATATGGGAAGGGTGTAAACTACTCACCAACGCAACAGTTTTACCCTGGCAAAAAGAACCCAATAAAACCCTCTATTATCAAAGAAAAGTCAAACAAGGTAATGGAGCAATCACTTTAAGACTCACAGAAAATAGCGAATCAAGTGAATATATAGCTAGTACCAGACAACTAGAAAGTATCGATATTCGCTCAGCAACCCTACATCTAATCTATGCAGCTTATGCAGCAAGTTTAGATAAACCCTGGGAAGAAGAGTTTATGATCAGCGATCGCCAAATCGAAAAATACTTAGGTTTAGACAAAAGAAAAGACCTTAGTAAAGCAACGAAACTAAGCCTAATCAAGACGTTAGTACAACAACCCTGTCAGATTATGGCAGAAATTCACTGGCCCAGACAAGGACGAGTAAACTCTTTTCAAGTTGCCGAAGACAGAATCTGGCATCTGCTCGAAATCAAACACTTCTTCCAAACAGACGAACAAGGCTGTAAGCATCTTACTGGATTAGCCTTTAGAATCAAAGCTGGACTTTGGTCTAAATACTTTCTCAATAAACATAATTATAGACAACAAACCGCATTTTATCAATACGGTACATTACCCTATTTCATGCTCAAAGCGGTTACCAGCATTTGGCAACAACATCAAGGAGCAGTCAGAATGATGCTATGGTTATTGTTTAAGCTGAAGATGGGCAATAAACAATGTATCACAGTACCAACCTTGATGCGCATAGCCTACGGTGAAGAGAAGCTAAATCAAGCCAATCTCAAGCGTGAACAACGCAAAAGACTAATCAAAACCTTTGAAGGTGATTTAGAAGTACTCAATCACTATGGAATTAAACCAATTTTTGATACCCTCACCTATCCCGATAACTTACAACCAATGTGGGCAAAACTTGGAGAAATTCCCGATGATCCAGAAGAAGCACTATTATTTTGGCTTAATGATGGTAGTCAAAATAACTCCTTAACCGATATCAGTCCGCGTGGTAAATGGCAACTATTAATGAAAGCCAAAATAGCTAGCTTTGAACTACCCTTAGAATGGCAAGAAAAACTAACTAAATTAGAGAAGAAAAAACAACAGAAACAAACTAGAAAAACTAGCTCTAAACGTGCAGTAGTACTTTCGCCAGAACAGATACTTGAAGCTAGACATAATCAAGGACTAAGTCAAAGAAAACTAGCTGAATTACTTAAAAAAAGTCAAAGTTGGGTCAGAGATTTAGAACAAGGTCGTTTTAAAGCTAAAACAGAAGACCAGAAGTTGTTACGACAATTACTAGGTTTAAGTTAAATAAGCCCTCAGTTCTTTTGGTATCAGGGAATAGTCTCAAAAGTTAGAGTTTTTTCTATTATTTAGGGCACTTTTCATGAGCGCCTTTATCTATTCCCTATAACCATTAAGAGCTCATATTTCTCAACCAATTCTCTAAATCTGCTTGACTAGTAAAATCCATTAAATCTTCGGCTAATGTCTCTAAAGATTCTAAATTTAATTGAGAAATTGTTGTTATTAAATCAGGGTTAATATTTCCTAATTTTTTAGTTAATAATCGCTGAATTAGACTTAAAGCTTCTGCAGTTTTTCCTTCTTGTCTTGCTCTGGCTTTATCTTCTTGATATAATGGTGCTAGTCTCATGATTAACTCACTCTCTTCTGTATCTATGGTTTTTCGATTAACTTCTAAATTCTTTTGCAAGGTATAGAGTATCTCTAAGATAATGATTCCTAATGTACGGGATGGGGAATCGGTAGAGTTTTCAGGATCTATAAAGAGATATTATATTAAGAGCAAATTTCTCTGCAGGTCCTGATACATCAATCACCTATTTAGTACCAGTTCCAGAACCCGTAACTATTTTAGGTTCTCTAACTGTGTTAGGATTTGGTATTTTAATGAAACGCCAAACAGTTATTTTTATTGTTTAGATGAGCTCACTTTCCGCAGTTCAAACAGTAGTATGAAGAGGAGTCAGAATTGCAGCAATTCAGAAGTGCTGAATATTTTTTTAAATACATAGTTTTTTCCTGTTTTTTCAGTAGAAGTACTTAAAATTTTTTCTAAACTCTATATTGATTGCCAAATGAATTAAAGTGTAATTAAAGCACACTAAGTATTAATTACTACCCCTCCTGACTACTTTCTCGCTTATTACAATTAGACGTGCGGAATGTAGGATGAGTATTATAGCGCTACTTGACAAGGGAAAAGGGAAGAGGAAAATGAGTAGCGCAAAGCGCAGCACCGATAGTAGAAGGAGGAATTAAGAATTAAGAATGAGGCAAGAGATGTAAGAGAAGGCACTCATGGACAAGGCATTGATCAAGTATAATGTCTAGCAATAATAGCACCTACAACCGAAAACCCAGTCTTAACCAGCTTGTCCCGTCTTAAGTTGATAGCCGTTTTACTTATCACCATAGATACGGAACAGCCGTCAAGATAAATCTATAGCGCTTAAACAGAGACTATGTCAAGATAGATAATAACAAAGTCGAAGGAAGATCAAAGAGAATGGTTTCCACTAGAATACCTGAACATAATATAGCTTCAGATGTAGCGCCTGTGCTGAGAACGGGTGCTTTTGCATTGATGGATAGTCTCAAGCGTCACGGAGTCAAACATATTTTTGGTTATCCAGGAGGAGCAATTCTCCCCATTTATGATGAGTTATATCGTGCCGAAGCCAGGGGAGATGTTAAACATATCCTGGTTAGACACGAACAAGGTGCGGCTCACGCAGCAGACGGGTACGCACGAGCTACAGGACAAGTTGGGGTGTGTTTTGCTACCTCCGGTCCTGGAGCAACTAATCTAGTAACGGGTATCGCTACGGCTCATCTAGATTCTATACCCATGGTGGTAATTACAGGACAAGTTCCTAGACCCGCTATTGGTACAGACGCTTTCCAGGAAACTGATATATTTGGCATTACCCTACCTATTGTGAAACATTCCTATGTGGTAAGAGAAGCTAAAGATATGGCAAGAATTATAGCTGAAGCTTTTCATATCGCTAGTACAGGTCGTCCTGGTCCTGTGTTAGTAGATATACCCAAAGACGTAGGTACAGAAGAATGTGAGTATATCCCCGTCAATCCTGGTTCTTTGAAATTACCTGGGTATCGTCCTACGGTTAAAGGGAATATTCGTCAAATTAATGCAGCTTTAGAATATATTGACTCATCCAATCGCCCCTTACTCTACGTCGGTGGCGGTGCAATTAGTGCTAATGCTCACGCTCAAATTCAGCAACTAGCTGAACTCTTTCAAATACCCGTGACTACCACTTTAATGGGTATTGGTGCTTTTGACGAAAACCATCGCCTCTCTGTAGGGATGTTGGGAATGCACGGTACTGCTTATGCTAACTTTGCTGTTACTGATTGTGATTTGTTAATCGCAGTAGGTGCAAGATTTGATGATCGTGTCACTGGTAAGTTGGATGAGTTTGCCTGTCATGCTAAAGTTATTCATATTGATATTGATCCTGCAGAAGTAGGCAAAAATCGCGCCCCCGAAGTCCCCATCGTGGGAGATGTACGCTACGTACTCGAACAACTCCTAGAAAGAGCCAGAGAACTAGGTTTACCCGCTAATAATGAAAAAACCCAAGCTTGGCTCAAACAAGTCTCTAGATGGCGTGAACAATATCCTTTGGTTGTTCCTAAACACCCTGATAGCATCTCCCCTCAAGAGGTAATCGTTGAATTAGCCCGTCAAGCTCCCCAAGCATACTATACAACTGACGTAGGACAGCATCAGATGTGGGCAGCCCAATTTCTCAATAATGGACCTCGTCGCTGGATTTCTAGCGCAGGTTTGGGCACAATGGGTTATGGTTTACCCGCAGCTATGGGGGCGAAAGTAGCTTTACCCGATGAGCAGGTTATTTGTATCAGCGGTGATGCTAGTTTCCAAATGAATCTGCAAGAGTTGGCAACTTTAGCTCAATATGATATTCAAGCCAAAATCGTGATTATTAATAACGGTTGGCAAGGTATGGTACGTCAATGGCAAGAAACTTTCTATGGTGAGCGCTACTCTTCTTCTAATATGGAAGTAGGAATGCCAGATTTTGAACTCCTCGCTCAAGCCTATGGAATCAAAGGTATGGTTATCCGCGATCGCTTACAACTAACCGAGGCGATCGCCGAAATGCTCGCTCATGACGGTCCTGTTTTAGTTGATGCTCAAGTGACTAAAAACGAAAACTGTTACCCCATGGTAGCACCAGGTAAGAGCAACGCTCAAATGATTGGTATTCCTATCCCTGTAACTCCTAGAAGTCAGGCTACCTTAGTTTGTAGCTTCTGTGGCTATCATAACACCTACGAGCATAAATTCTGTTCAGAATGCGGCTCTAAACTTTAAGGGTAACTCAGCAAAAATTTAGGAAAAACTCAGGCAACATTCAGGATGGCTTTGTTAAGATAGGGGCAAACAATCAGCTATCCTAGTACCATGAATACCGTAGATATCCTTTCTCTAGTGCATCCTGCTCTAGCAGTTGCTTGGGTTTTTCCTATTATAGGTATTGTTAGTTATTATGCTTGGCTAACTCGTCAAAGACGATTACAAACTAAACAGGGAGACAAGAGTAAAATACCTCCAGTAGTAGGTAAAGAACACGTACAGATTGGACGCTGGTTATCTGGTAGCGTCGTAATTGTATCTCTGATTGGTTTAGCTCATCCTATTTTTGACCACATTATTAGTAGAAAAGTTTGGGAAGAAAACTTATTTCAGGTTATCTTTATTGTGTTGGTTTTTCTGTTTACCCTAGCTTCTCTCATTCTCTTATATCGGGGAAGACAAGTTATGTGGCGCGCTATTTTTGCTACCCTGACGGGAATGGGAATAGTGATTCTGGGTTGTCAAGATGGAGTATTTCGCCGAACCAATGAATGGTATATGTCTCATTACTATTATGGTGTAGCTGTTGCTTTGTTAATGGTTTTCTCTTTAGCAATCATTGAAGATATCTATCAAGATCGCTCTCAAAAATGGCGCTATGTCCATATTATCCTCAACTGTTTTGCCCTTTTATTATTCGTTGGACAAGGAATTACAGGAGCAAGAGATTTATTGGAAATACCCTTAAGTTGGCAAAAACCAGTTATCTATCGCTGCGATTTTCAAAACAAAACCTGTCCTCAATCTTTTCTACCAAGGGAATCTTTTACTGATTATGTCTAATTTGGAAACTTTATTAACTAGTATTCAACAAGAAGCTAAAAAAACTAGTTTTCCCATAGATATACCAGTTTATACTAGTGTGGGCAAAGAGCCCACCTATCCCATTCTCTCTAAAGGTAATCTTAACAGTTCTATTTGCTTTTTAGGACGTGATTTAGGTAAAGATGAAGTGTTAGCTAATCAACCCTTATACGGAGCTTCAGGTACTCTTGTACGTCAAGGTTTATATCAGGCTATTTATGGTCATGCAGCAGCTAATAAACAAGAATTAGAGATAGTTTGTCAACGGGTTTTATTAACTAATACTGTGCCCTATAAACCACCAGGAAATAAAGCCTATACTCAAAAAGTTAAAGAACGTTTTCGACCTTTTTTAGAGCGATTATTGTTATTATATTGGCAAGGAAATCAAATTATTACCCTAGGAAATGAAGCCTTTAAATGGTTTTCTCCCTATGGTAAACCTGGTGAAATTAATCAGTTTTTTAGTCAAAGCGATCGCTATCAACAACAATTAAAAATCTACTTAACCGCTACCGACGAAGAAGGAAGGAAACAGCAAAGACAAATTACTTTACTTCCCCTTCCTCATCCCTCTCCCCTGAATCAGAGATATTATGCTCAATTCCCTAGATTACTGCAAGAGAGACTCAATCAGTGTGAATTTTAATTATTTTTTCGGTGATAGCATCATCATCATATTGCGCCCCTCTTTTTTCGGGGCTTGTTGTATTTCTGCTACTTCTTGTAAATCTGTTGCCATACGATTGAGTAATTCTTCTGCTAAATGTGCGTGTTGAATTTCTCTACCTTTAAAAGTTATCGTAGCTTTAACCTTATCTCCTGATTTGAGAAAACGTTCAGCACTTCTAACCCTGACTTGATAATCATGCTCATCAATTTTATAGCGCATTTTTACTTCTTTAACATCAGAAGTATGTTGTTTTTTCTTAGCTTCTCTAGCTTTTTTCTCCTGCTCGAATTTATACTTACCATGATCCATAATCCTACAGACAGGAGGATCAGCGGTATCACTGACTAAGACTAAATCTAAGCCTTTTTCGTCGGCTAAATCTAAGGCTTCATCTCGGGAAATAATCCCTACTTGTTCTCCCTCTGAATCAATAACACGTAATTTAGGAAAGCGGATATTGGCGTTAATTTGCGGCAAATCACGCTGCAAGCGTTTTTTTTCTGTCACAGGCTTATATTATGTTCTTGGATGGTTTTACTCAAATTGATTTATTTACTATTCTACTAGTGAGTACACTATCGCTATTTATTATAACTTTTCGCTAAGATAAAGAGAAATAAATGTAAAGTTTTATAAAGGCGTGGAGCACGATTGGTATCAAAGAATAGGTCAACAAAGAGACTGGGTTTGGCGAGGTTGGCAAATCCGTTATAGTTATTTTAGAGCCAAACAGCCAGAAGAGGTTGAACTTGCACCCCTGATTTTTCTGCATGGATTTGGCGCGGCGATCGAACATTGGCGCTACAATCTACCCGTATTAAGTGAAAAACGTCGAGTTTACGCTCTAGATTTATTAGGGTTTGGAGCATCCAGAAAAGCTCGTACTAACTATAGTATCGATTTATGGGTAGAACAATTACACGATTTTTGGGCGGAGGTTATTAATCAACCAGTTATTCTCATCGGTAACTCTATTGGTTCTCTGGTATGCTTAATGGCAGTAGCCAAATATCCTGAAATGGCGCAAAGATTGGTCATGCTAACCCTACCTGATATCTCTTTGCGTCAAGAAGTCATTCCAGGTTGGTTATTACCGATTATCACAGGAATAGAAAATCTAGTCGCTTCTCCACCCCTATTAACCGCTGTATTTAACATCGTCAGACGTAAAGTAGTCATTAAACGTTGGTTAGGTTTAGCTTATTATAATCAAGAGAGAATCACAGATGAATTAGTGGAAATTATCGCTAATCCTCCTTACGATGAAAATGCTAGTCAAGCCTTTTTAAGTTTATTTAAATCCTTGCGACAACCGCAATTTGGTCAACCAGTAGCACCAATACTCACCTCGTTGACTATTCCTACTTTATTAATTTGGGGTAAACAAGATCGGATCATACCTCCTAGTCTGGCTAAATTATTTGCTGAGTTGAACCCTAGTATCGATTTAATAGAGTTAGAAAATGTTGGACATTGTCCTCATGATGAATGTCCCGAAAAATTTAATCAAATTATCGTAAATTGGTTAAAATAGAGGAATAATTTGGTAATTAATTGAGGATGAAACACACATTATCTGTTCTGGTAGAAGATGAAGCTGGGGTTTTAACCAGAATCGCTGGATTATTTGCACGTAGAGGTTTTAATATCGAAAGTTTAGCCGTAGGATCAGCCGAACAATCAGGAGTCTCTAGAATAACGATGATAGTACCTGGAGATGAGCAAATCATCGAACAGTTGACTAAACAACTCTATAAATTAGTTAACGTTCTCAAGGTTCAAGATATCACAGAAACTCCTTGTGTAGAGAGAGAATTGATGTTAGTCAAGGTTAACGCTAATTCTAACAATAGAGGAGAAGTCATCGAGTTAGCTCAAGTATTCCGCGCACGTATTGTAGATATCTCAGAAGATACTCTGACGATCGAAGTAGCAGGAGATCCTGGTAAAATGGTAGCGATTATTAAAATGTTAGAAAAATTTGGCATCAGAGAAATCGCTAGAACAGGCAAAATTGCTTTAGTGAGAGAATCAGGAGTAAATACAGAATATTTAAAAGTCAGACTCGTCAGTTAATAACTATTCTACTGGTAGTTGTTTTTCTCGCTAAACTAGCTATGGCAACTCTACCAGAATTAGTCATGCTTAGCGATCCTTTTCTACAACTTCCTACTAGCAATACTGTAAATGTAGTCTGGTTTACAGAATTTGTTGGTGTTGAGCACTATGTTCTCTATGGAAACAATTTAGAACACAAGGTTCAAGCAACCACAACTAAATTGAGTAAGGTTGCTGAAGATAGTAAATCCCATTGGACTCAAAACTATGCTCAAGTTACCCCTAGAAATATTTGGCGTCATGAAGCTGTCGTGACAGGGTTAACCTCAGGTAAACGCTTACCTTATCAAGTAGTGAGTAAAGATTCAACCTCTGAGGTAACTAGTAAGATATTTAGTTTAACCGCTAAACCCTCAGAGGATAGTAATATTAAAATTCTGTTAACCTCAGATCATCAACTAATGCCCATGACAGCTGCTAATCTAGAAAAGGTAGCAAAAACAGTAACAGATTTAGACGGTATTTTCTTAGCAGGGGATTTAGTAAATATACCCGATCGCGCTTCAGAATGGTTTGATGATCAGCGTGGTGGCGCTTTTTTCCCCTGTTTACAAGGAAAAGCCAATTATAAACTCAAAGGTCATATTTATCACGGTGGAGAGTTAATCCAACATATCCCCATCTTTACCGCAGTTGGTAACCATGAAGTGATGGGAAGATTTGCTGCAGAAATGAACCTTAATGAACAGTTTAAAGCTTCTTTCCCTCGTAAGCAAGCAACAAGAATCTATCCCGAGATGAATTCAACTGAGTTAAAAAACTTTACCTATAATACTGATACCTATGAAGAGATTTTTAGTTTACCAGAAGGACAAAAATATTATAGCTTGAGTTTCGGTAACCTTTGGTTAGGAGTATTGTCTGTAACTAATATGTGGCGATCGCCAATTAGATCAGCAGAAGTAACAGGAAGATATCAAGAAAAAATCGCTGATTTAGATAACCCTGAGTCTTGGGGATATGGTCAACATATTTTTGGCGCAATAGAAACAGGAAGCGAACAATATCGCTGGTTAGAAACCGAATTAAACAGCACAGCTTTTCAACAAGCTAAGTATAAAATAGTCATGTTTCATCATCCCCCCCATAGTTTAGGAGGTAACGTTGTTCCCCCTTATACAACTCCCATACAGCACAAACAATATAACAGTGAAGGTCAACTAGAAGCAATCACTTACAGCTATCCCCAAGAAAATGATTATATTATTCGTGATTTAATCCCTCTATTAACCTCCGCGGGAGTAGATTTAGTTTATTACGGTCATTCTCATCTCTGGAATCGCTTTTATGACTCCAACAGTAAACTACATTTCTTAGAATCGTCTAATGTAGGTAATAGTTATGGTGCCCATTGGGGTAATAATCCTAGACGTCAACCCCGAGATTATCTCTCTGAGTCAGCAGCGTTAGGTAATCCCAACGGGTTAGAGCCTATAGTACCAACTATTGCACCCTTAACCGATGAATCAGGTACACCTCTACCCTATATCGCCAGTAATGAGATAACCGTCTTTAGTATCCTTGATACTAGTACAGGTAACCTCAGTAGTTATCGTTTTGACACCACTAATCCAGATCATCCCGTAATTAAGTTTGATGAATTTAATATTGGCAAATAACTTGAACAGCAAATCTTCTGTCATTGTACGTAAAGCAACTATTAAAGACCTTCACGGGATAGTTGACGTACTTACTAGCAGTTTTTATCCTCCTCATGGTTTATTATTTTGGTTTTATCCCCTATTTAAATTAGGTATATACGAAGATTTGCGCAATCGTCTGGAAGCAAATCGCCCCTATTACCTCTGTTTAGTCGCCACTCTTCCTGACGAGACGATTATCGCCACTGTAGAGGTTGCTTTACGTTCTAGTTCTGGTTTTAGCTTAATTGGGGCAAAATACCCTTATATCTCCAATTTAGCCGTTAAACAAGCCTATAGACGTCAAGGAATCGCTCGTAAATTACTGATTAGATGTGAACAAATGGCTTGGGAATGGGGTTATGAACAATTATCTTTACACGTCTTAGCTGATAATCATCAAGCTCAACAACTTTATTTTAGTAGGGGTTATCACATTGAAAAGGCAGATTTAAGTCTAGAAGATTGGTTTTTTAATCGTCCTAAAAAATTATTATTGGTTAAAGCACCTGATAAGAAGGGATAAAATCAAAGGGTTATGTCCTAGTGTTCCACTAAAGATTATCTTAAATTTTACTACAAAAAAGAATATTTAACAAGACAATGAATTGGTTTAAACCGACATTCCGCACTTCTAATTGTAATCTGAAAAAAAGTAGTCAGGAGTCAGGAGTCGGGAGTCAGGAGGGGTAGTAATTAATACTTAG